>JAUXGV010000018.1 GCA_030621915.1 Flavobacteriaceae bacterium | reverse complement strand
TCGGGAATCTATTTTTTGGTGGATTATGCTTTCCTTGCAGCCGTTCAATTGGCCGTATATGCAGGAGGGGTAATTGTACTGATTATCTTTTCAGTTTTATTGGTTCACCATATTGAACTAAGATTGGATATAACTTCTATGAGTCAAAGGGTTTTTGCGGGAATATTAAGTATTGTTGGAATAGGAGTCTGTTTATATGCCATTTATTCCTATGATTTTAATCCCGTTGAAAATTATAATAGTATTGAAATTCATGAAATTGGAATCAGAATGTTGAGCTATGAAGACAAGGGTTTTATATTACCCTTTGAAGTGATAAGTGTGTTATTGGTAGCCGTTATGATTGGAGCCATAGTTATAGCAAAAGGGAAAAAGTTGGAGAAGTGAGGTTGAATACAAGTGGCAAAAGATAGGTGATGGAAGACCGAAGGCCGAAGATTAATAGTAATAAATATGAAGTTTAAATTTGAAAAATGAATTATTTGGAAAAAAGCAATGGATCTTGGAGAGGAGATAAATATAATGGCTGATAATTTACCAAAGAAGGAGATATAAAAATTAATCAGATAACCAAATTCTGTCATTAGACTTGGAGCATCAAACAAAATAATCATGATAAACGGAATTAGCATTTACGAAATATTAACCTTATCCACCCTATTATTTTTTATTGGTGTATACGGGTTTTTAACTCGTAAAAATTTAATAACCATGTTGTTGTCTATTGAATTGATATTAAACGCCTCGGCTATCAATTTTGTGGTCATCAATACCTATTTGTATCCTGAAAATTTACAAGGTGTATTCTTTTCAATTTTTATCGTTGCGATTGCGGCTGCAGAAACAGCGTTGGCAGTTGCTATAATTATTAATTTGTACAAATTGGTAACCTCGGTTGAGATAGAGGATACCGAAACGATGAAGTATTAATGAGTTGAGGTTTGAATATTAATAGAAAAATAATGGATTAATTGAGGATTTAGTTTGGTGATAAGACCGAAGCCAGGTGACAGAAGAAATAATTCCGTCCTCTGTCTTCTAACTTCTAACCTCTATTCATATTTAGAAAGCGTAGTTTTATATGAAGATAAATAATAAATAAAAACCAACAATGGATTTCACTTATACAATTTACATCGTCCTGATTCCTTTAGCAGTTTTTTTGCTGTTGGGAATTAATTACAATAAAATTAAACCAGTCATAGCAGGTTGGATTGGTTCTTTGGGATTGTTGTCTTCATTGGTTCTATCATATTATACGGCTTATAAATATTTTTTTGAAGTGGGTAAGGTAGAAGGTGTTTATCAAACTTTTGTATATAAATGGCGTTGGATGAGTTTTACAGATACACTACATATTGATATGGGAGTGTTGATTGACCAAATATCGGTAATGATGTTAATTGTAGTTTCAACAATTTCATTCGTTGTTCATTTATATAGTAGAGGATATATGAAAGGTGATCCTGGAACTACTAGATTCTTTGCCTTTCTTTCTTTATTTACCTTTTCCATGCTGGGCTTGGTTTTGGCCACCAACTTATTTCAAATATATATATTCTGGGAATTGGTAGGTGTTTCTTCCTTCTTGTTAATTGGATATTATTATACAAAACCATCTGCAGTAGCCGCTGCAAAAAAAGCCTTTATAGTGACCCGATTTGCGGATTTAGGATTTCTTATTGGAATACTAATTATTGGATATTATACGGGAACCTTTGATTTTATAGAATTAACCAATCCTCAAGGAACTGTAATTGCTAATTGGGCATCAACATCCTTTATGGGCTTATCGGTTATCACCTGGGCTTTGATTTTGATTTTTATAGGTGGCGCAGGAAAATCAGCTATGTTTCCATTACATATCTGGTTGCCGGATGCTATGGAAGGGCCAACACCTGTATCGGCTTTAATTCATGCTGCAACAATGGTAGTAGCAGGAGTATATCTGGTGGCGAGATTATTTGTGATGTACTATTTTGTGGAAGATGGATTCGCACTGAATATTGTGGCATGGGTAGGCGCGATTTCAGCCCTTTTTGCCGCGATTATTGCCCTTACTCAGAATGATATTAAACGTGTATTAGCATTTTCAACGATGTCTCAAATTGGCTATATGATGCTGGCCCTAGGAGTTTCTAGTTATGAAGGACATGATGGTTTGGGTTATATGGCTTCTATGTTTCACTTGTTTACACATGCCATGTTCAAGGCTTTACTTTTCTTGGGAGCAGGATCAATAATTCATGCTGTACATAGTAATTATTTAAAAGATATGGGCGGTTTGAGAAAATATATGCCAGTTACCCATATTACATTTTTAATCGCAGCATTATCTATTTCTGGAGTGCCAGGATTTGCTGGATTCTTTAGTAAAGATGAAATTTTGGTAGCAGCCTATGAACACAATAAATTAATTTATTATATAGGTGTTTTCGTCGCAGGATTGACCGCATTTTATATGTTCAGATTGTATTTTGGAATTTTTTGGGGTAAGGAAACGGTATATAATTACAAACCCCATGAGTCTCCATTATCTATGACTATTCCATTGATGTTTTTGGCTTTTATGAGCATTGCTGCCGGCTATATTCATTTTAGTGAATATGTTACTGCTGACCATCAAGCCTTTGAAGCACATTTGAATGTTCCTTTGGCGGCCATTGCAGTTGGAGTTGGATTGATAGGAATTGTATTGGCATTCATTTTCTATAAAAAAGAAAATAATCTTTCAGAAAAAGTTTCAAATGCATTTGGTTCATTTTATAAATGGACTTATAACAAGTTTTATATTGATGAGTTGTATTTGTTTATAACCAAACAGATTATTTTTAAACGTATTTCGGCTCCATTTGCCTGGTTTGATCGCCATATAGTAGATGGAACGATGAATTTAATTGGTAATACTACAGTAGCTACCTCAAACAAAATAAAAGGATTGCAATCTGGTAAACTACAGGACTACGCATTTGCATTTGTAGCCGGAGCCGTGATTTTGGTAATGATCTTTATATATAATTCGATTATTTGATTCATATGGATATACTTACGTTATTTATTACCGTACCAATAATTACCATTTTTATTTTGGTTTTTACCAAGGATTTAAAACAATCAAGGCTTGTTGCCATGGTGGGTATGTTGATTCAATTTGCCATGTCTATTAATTTGGTAATTGCATATTTTAAAGAAAGAAAAATAAACGAAGAAATCATGGTATTCATGAAAGATGTTGTTTGGTTTGAACACTTTAATATTCATTATACAATTGGTGTCGACGGTATTTCGGTGGCCATGTTGGTATTGTCTTCGATAGTTGTTTTGGCAGGAGTTTTTATTTCTTGGAAAATGGAAGACTTACCCAAAGAATTTTTTATTTCATTAATTGTCTTAGCAACAGGGGTTTTTGGTTTCTTTATAGCCATCGATTTATTTGTAATGTTCGTTTTCTTTGAAATAGCAGTGATACCCATGTATTTGTTAATTGGTATTTGGGGCTCAGGTCCTAAGGAATATTCTGCGATGAAATTGACCATAATGCTGATGGGAGCATCAGCTTTACTGCTAGTCGGGATTTTGGGAATTTATTTTAATTCAAATGCCGATGGTGGAGCGTTAACTTATAACATTCTTGAGATAGCCAAAGTCAATATTCCGATTGAAGCACAAAAATTATTTTTCCCAATAACATTTATCGGATTTGCAGTTTTAGGTGCATTATTTCCCTTTCATACATGGTCACCAGATGGGCATGCCTCGGCGCCTACAGCGGTTTCCATGTTGCATGCTGGAGTATTGATGAAACTCGGTGGTTATGGTGTGTTTAGAGTTGCCATGTATTTATTGCCGGAAGGTGCACTTTTATGGTCCAACTTTTTTATCGTTCTTGCGGTTATCGGAGTGTTTTATGGAGCTCTGGCTGCGGTAAAACAAACAGATTTAAAATATATCAACGCCTATTCCTCAGTAAGTCATTTAGGCATGGTATTATTTGCCTTATTGATGTTGAATAAAACCTCATGGAATGGTGCCATTTTACAATCACTTTCTCACGGTTTTATGACTGCATTATTCTTTGCCTTGATTGGAATGATTTATGGAAGAACAAATACACGTGACGTTCGAAAATTAGGAGGCTTGTTAAAAGTGATTCCTTTTATCTCAGTTATGTATGTTATTGCGGGCTTGGCATCTTTGGGCTTACCTGGATTTAGTGGCTTTATGGCTGAAATGCAAATATTTGTAGGAGCTTTTCAACATCCGGACATGTTTCATAGAATAGCGACAATAATTACCGTTTCGGCTATTGTAGTCACCGCTGTTTATGTGTTAAGAGTTGTTGGATTAATGTTGATGGGTCCAGTAAAAAATTCAGAATTTGAAAATTTGCCCAAAGCAACCTGGTATGAACGAACAGGTGTTATTTTATTGTTAGTCCCAATTGTTTTTATGGGTGTAACACCTATTTGGCTAAGTGATATGATTAGAGAAAGTTTACAGCCGTTTATTGAAAGGATGCTTTGACAAATGACAAGCAACAAATAACAAGTCCCAAATGACAAAATATTATGATTTAGAAGAAAGAACATTTGAGTTTGCTAAAGAGGTTAGATTATTTGTAAAAACATTACCTAAAACAGTTGTAAATATCGAGGATGGTAAACAAGTGGTAAGGTCTTCCGGTTCCGTAGGTGCAAATTATATAGAAGCTAATAAATCTTTTAGTAAAAAAGATTTTAAATTTCGGATTAAAATATGTAGAGAGGAGGCCAAGGAATGAACGTATTGGTTAAAGTTGATTTTTGAAATAAACAGTATTAACGAAATAGATAAATCAAAAAATGAACAATTAATAAACGAATCTATAGAACTGAAAAAAATATTTTCAGCAATTCTTCTGAAATCCGAATAGAATCAATGTAGAATTTGAGTTATTTGAGATTTGGATTTTGTTTTTTGTAATTTATTTTTTATAAAATAAAAAGTATGACTTTAGAAAGTTTTTTATTGATGCGCCAGGAGCTAGTGTTGCTTGCAGTCATTTTATTGCTGATCATTGGTGAAATATTTTCAAACGATAAAAAAAAGATTGTTGTTTTTGCCATCATTTTATTTGCCATTCATACTGCCATTGGATTTATACCACTTCAAGATGGATCGCTTTTTGGAGGTATGTTTAATTCTACTACCTTGATTCATTTATTTAAAAACGTTCTAAATGTAGGTGTATTGATCATTCTCTTACAGTCTGCTGATTGGATTAATGAAAAAGTAGTTCCCCAAAATAAATCAACGGAATTTTTTATTCTGATTTTTTCTTCACTCTTAGGGATGTACTACATGATTTCATCGGGTGATTTTCTAATGTTTTATTTAGGCTTAGAGCTTTCAGCTTTGCCGGTTGCAGCTTTGGTTGCTTATGAAACATCTAAAAGGGTCTCGGCCGAAGCTGGCATAAAATTTATTTTATCCGCAGCATTGGCATCCGGAACATCTTTGTTTGGAATGTCTTTACTTTATGCGACAACAGGGACCATTTATTTTCAGGAAATGACAGCTGTCCTAACTTATTCTAATTTAAGTTTATTGGGCTTTGTGTTTTTCTTTACAGGTTTGGCCTTTAAAATATCTTTAGTTCCTTTTCATTTTTGGACCGCAGATGTATATGAAGGAGCACCCATAGGAATAGCATCTTATTTATCCGTAATTTCAAAAGGAGCAGCAGTAATGATTTTATTGATTATTGTTTTTACGGTCATGAAACCATTTGATCTGGTTAGTCATAAAATGTTATATATTATTTCTTTAGCAACTATGTTTGTTGGTAATTTATTCGCTTTAAGACAACAGAATTTGAAACGATTTTTGGCATTTTCATCCATAGCCCAGGCAGGCTTTATTTTACTGGGAATATTGTCAAACGATCAATTAGGTGTTGCCACCGTAGTTTATTTTGTAGCAATATATGTATTTACTAATTTGGCAGCTTTCGGTGTTGTTCAATCCATTTCTTTACAAACGGGTAAAGAAAATATTAATGATTATAATGGATTATACCGAACCAATCCAAAATTGAGTTTGGTTATGATGTTGGCTTTATTTTCATTGGCCGGAATTCCACCAGTAGCAGGGTTTTTTGGAAAATTCTTTTTATTTACTGCTGCTGCAAGTCAAGGGTTATATTTGTTGGTTTTTTTAGCTGTTGTGAATGTAACTATATCGCTTTACTATTATTTAATTGTGATAAGAGCCATATTTTTAAGAAAGAATGATCATCCGATTCCGTATTTTGAAAATAAATTTTATATGAAATTGGGATTGGTATTGGCAGTTGTTGGAGTATTATTTATTGGTTTATACAGTCCAATTTATGAATATATTTTTGAAATCAGTAAACTTTAAAAATGGCGTTAGCAGGAAAACACTTATTCGGAAGTATTGAAGATCAAAGGGTAACTTTTGTTGAAAAAAAAATAGAAGAGGCTAGAAAAGATTTTTTAACAAAATTGTTGAAATTCAACAATTTTAAAGTCATCATTCAAGAGGAAAAAAGAAAAAATGAAGAGGAGCCTCAGCTTTATACGATAGGAGTTACGGATATGACTTTTCATCCAACCATTTGGGTTTTTGAACGACGGTTAAAAACATTGGATGGTAAGTATAAAGTTAATCAGGATTATTGGAATCAATTATCTGAAGACACCAAACCTCAATACTGGAAAAATTCTTAAATGCCCTATAATCATATCGAATTAATTCTAAATTTCGCATAAAGTGATTTTATTGTTTTATTTCGATCTCTTTATATAAATAATTAATACTTTTCTAAAATAAATTTTATATATTCATACATGATTCGAAAGATTTGAAGTTATACTGATCAATTTTTTGTTAAAATATTGAGTATTTGAAAGCATGATTATAATCTTCGTATGTTTCCAAAAAAACAAAAGATATAGTCTTAAGGAGATTGATTAAAAAGCAACTTAAATGAATTGATATTGTATTAGAATTGGACTCGATAATTATAAGCTTTTAATCAAAATATTTACAAAAAACAAAAATTCGGAAAAACAATTTAATAATGAAGGTACTTTTTTATACAAAAGAATTCCCACCCTATGTGTATGGTGGCGCAGGGGTAGTTGTAGAATATCTGGCATCAGAATTGGCAAAGCTAATGGAAATTGATGTTAAGTGTTTCGGGGATCAAGATGAAAAAAACGGAAATTTAACCGTGAAAGGATTTCCTTATGAAGATCCGAGTTTTGACAATTCCGATGATAAGTTAAAGGCGGTATTAAATAGTTTGAATACCTGTATTCAAATGAATGCAGATAATATGGATTCTGATATTGTTCATTGTCATACTTGGTATGCTCAATTTTCAGGAATCCTTGCAAAATTATGTTATGGTGTTCCGTTGGTGATAACAACACATTCATTGGAGCCTTTAAGACCCTGGAAAAGGGAGCAGTTAGGTAGAGGCTATGATGCCTCTTCATGGGTTGAGAAAACAGCAATTGAAATGGCAGATGCCGTTATTGCGGTATCAAAGGAAACAAAAGAAGATGTTCTCAAATATTTTAATATTGATAAAGATAAAATAAAAGTAATTTATAATGGAATAAATTTAAATGAATATGTGGTAACAAGCGAAACAACCACTCTTGATAAATATGGTATTGACAAAACAAAACCTTTTGTACTGTTTGTTGGTAGGATAACCCGTCAAAAAGGAATTATCCATTTGGTGAATGCAATTAAATATATAGATCAGGATACGCAAATTGTATTGTGTGCTGGTGCTCCAGACACTCAGGAAATTGGGAAAGAAATGGAGGATAGCGTTGTCGAAGTGAAAAAAACCAGAAATAATGTGATTTGGATAGATAAAATGTTGCCAAAAAAAGAAGTGATAGCCTTATATTCTCATGCAGATGTATTTTGTTGTCCATCTATTTATGAACCATTTGGAATAATTAATATTGAAGCAATGGCCTGTGAAACTGCTGTAGTTGCAAGTGCTGTTGGCGGAATAAAAGAAGTGGTTGTTGATGGGGTGACTGGTATATTAGTTCCTTTAGAGCAGCAGAATGAGGCTCCATTTGAAGCTGTAGATCCTGATAAATTTTCAAGGGATCTGGCTAATGGAGTTAATAAGGTTATAAACAACAAAGAGTTAAAAGAAACAATGGCTAGAAATGGCAGGAAAAGAGTTGAAGATACTTTTGACTGGAATGCTATTGCTAAGCAACATAAAGAATTATATAAGTCTTTAATTGAAAGACAATAGGCAAGGGGATTGATTCTCTCATATTAATGTGTAAAATTATAATTATGATTAATGATAATGTATTGAGTATTATTTTAGGAGGGGGACAAGGTTCCAGATTATATCCATTAACAGAAAGCAGATCTAAACCAGCGGTACCAATTGCGGGTAAATATCGGTTGGTAGATATACCCATTTCTAATTGTATTAATTCTGGTATTAAAAGAATGTTTATTTTGACGCAGTTTAATTCTGCGTCCTTAAATAAGCATATTAAAAACACCTTTCATTTTAGCTTTTTTAGTGAGGCCTTTGTGGATGTATTGGCCGCAGAACAAACCATGGAAAGTTCTGATTGGTTTCAAGGAACTGCTGATGCTGTACGACAAAGTATGCATCATTTTCTGAATCATGATTTTGAATATGCGCTCATTCTATCTGGAGATCAATTGTATCAAATGGATTATAATTTAATGGTTCAGGAACATATTAAGAAAAAAGCGAAAATATCAATAGCTACAATTCCAGTTAATGCCAAGGATGCTACATCATTTGGTATTTTGAAGGCCAATGATAAAAATGTTATCACTTCATTTATAGAAAAACCTGATGCGGAATTACTCCCGGAATGGACTTCGGAAGTAAGTGATGATATGAAGTCTGAAGGCCGAAATTATTTAGCCTCGATGGGAATTTATATTTTTAACAGGGATTTGTTAATTGAATTAATGAAAAACCCCGATACCAATGATTTTGGTAAAGAAATAATTCCACAAAGTATTGATAAACACAAAACCTTGAGTTATCAATTTGAGGGTTATTGGACAGATATTGGAAATATCGACTCATTTTTTGAAGCAAATATTGGTCTGACCGATGATATTCCAAAATTTGATTTATATGATAATTCAAAGCATGTATATACCAGAGCACGAATTCTTCCTACTACAAAAATATCTGGAACAACCTTAAATAAAAGTGTAATTGCCGATGGATGTATCATTAATGCTGCTAAAATAGAAAAATCGGTCATTGGAATTCGATCGAGAATAGGAGAAGAATCAACAGTAATCAACACCTATATGATGGGGAGTGATCGTTATGAATCCTTAGAAGAGATAGAAAGTGATGATATTAAAATTTTAATGGGAATAGGAGAACGATGCTTTATTAAAAATGCAATAATAGATAAGAATTGTCGGATTGGAGATGATGTAAGAATTAATGGTGGAAAGCATCTGGACGACACAGAAAACGATATGTATTGTGTAAGGGAAGGAATTGTTGTTATTAAAAAAGGTGCTATAATTCCGGTTGGCTTCGTTATTTGAAGGTTGTTATATTATTTCAAGCTAGTTAAATTTGTAGTATGAGTTGATTGTTAATTGATTTTATTTCACCAAACTATTGATTGTGAAAAACAGAAATTAAATTATTCTTCAATTGCTCAGTCATCGAAATTAATTTAGATATATTTGATGTTTTAGATTCAAATTTCACTATTTCCAAACCAAATTAAATAATGCAAAATCAGAAAAGAGTTGTAATAGATTATGTTTCACCCACAATTAATAATGGGGAGTTTGCAATTAGAAGAGTTGTCAATGAAATTATAAATATTAATGCGCATGTACTTGTTGATGGCCATGATGTAATAGCAGCCTCGGTTCGTTATAAACATAAAAATGAAAGAAAATGGCGTGAACAAAGAATGCAACTTATACATAATGATGAATGGACAGCCTCTTTTATTACAGAAAAACAAGGCATTTATGATTATAAAGTAGAGGGTTGGGTAGATCATGCTCTAAATTGGCAACATGGTATTGGGAGAAAGATTGATGATGATCAACACGTGTCTTCAGAGTTGTTGGAAGGTCTTAATTATTTAAAAGCCATTGTCGATAAAGTCAATGAAGATGACAAGAAATATTGCCTCCATTTACAAAACTTATTTAGTAATACAGGCTTGTATATAGAGGCAATTGCAGAAGCAGTAGGCTCAAGGTTACACCAAATATTTTACAATTATCCAGATAAGAAATGGGTTAATTCATCACAAGAATTTGAAGTTTACGTCGATAGGCTCAAAGCTCGATTCAGCACTTGGTACGAATTTTTTCCACGATCGGCTTCAAATAAGAAAGGTGTGCACGGAACCTTTAAAGATTGCGAAAATTTGTTGCCCAGAGTTGCAAATATGGGTTTTGACACCTTGTATTTCCCTCCGGTTCATCCTATTGGAGAAGTAAATAGAAAAGGCAAGAACAATACTACTGAGTCACTTAAAGATGATGTGGGGTCAACTTGGGGAATTGGATCTAAAATTGGTGGACATAAAGATATTCATCCGGATTTAGGGAGCATCAATGATTTTAAATCGCTGGTAAAGAAAGCAAAAGGTTTAGGAATTGAGATTGCCATGGACTATGCTTTGCAGGCAGCGCCAGATCATCCATGGGTAATTGATCATCCTGATTGGTTTAAATGGCGTCCCGATGGTACGGTACAATATGCAGAAAACCCTCCAAAAAAGTACCAGGATATTTTACCAATTTATTTCGAAAATGAAGATTATAAATGTCTGTGGAACGAATGTTTGGAAATTCTATTGTTCTGGATAGATTGCGGGATAAATATTTTTAGAGTGGATAACCCCCATACCAAGCCTTTTTATTTTTGGAACTGGATTATTTCTGAAGTAAAAAAGGTGAATCCAGATGTGTTATTTTTGGCGGAAGCTTTTACGCAACCAAAAGTGATGCAACAGCTTGCCAAACAAGGATTTACACAATCTTACACCTATTTCACATGGCGTAATTCTAAGCAGGAACTTATAGAATATGTTGAAGAGTTAACTAAATCGGGACAGCAAGAATTCATGAGGCCTAATTTCTGGCCAAATACTCCGGATATCAACCCTTTTCATTTACAGGGAGCAAATGAATCAAAACATATTCAACGTTATGTATTAGCCGCGACATTGAGTTCAAGCGTTGGTATTTATGGTCCAGTGTTTGAATATATGCTCAGTGAAGCCTTACCGGGAAAAGAAGAGTATTTAAATTCGGAAAAGTTTCAAATTTGTGATTACAACTGGACGCTTAAAAATGGGTTGACTTTGATGATTCAAAAAATTAATGAAACTAGAAAATCCCAGAAGGCATTACAACAAACCAATAATATCAAATTTTGCCATGTTGAGAATGATCAATTAATCGCGTATTATAAATGGGATGACTCTAGGTCTAATGAACTTTTAATTATTGTAAATTTGGATTCGAATAATACACAACAGGGAACCGTTCAATTGCCATTGCATGAATTGGGTATTTATGATGGACAAAGCATACAATTACACGATTTAATACCTGACAATACTTATACATGGAGCCAAGAATGGAATTTTGTTGAATTACAACCTGAAACACCATTTCATATTTTTAAAATTATTAAGTAATGCCAGAAACTTCAACTAAAACCAACATACAACGGAACTTTATATTTGAAGGTGAACCCGAAAGTATCGCTGGTGATCAGAAGAAAGTAAAACAAACACATTTAAAAGATGTAGCTGAATTTTTCAAATCCTTTCACTATGCGATTTGCGAAATTGGTTACGAATTAAATTCACGGCCCAGATGGGCACTTATCCCTTTAAAAGAAATTTCTAATATAATTAATAAATAATAAAATGGCAGAAGTAATAAATTATAGTCTTTTTACTGAATTCGACGTTAACTTATTTAAATCAGGAAAGCATTTTAAACTCTATGAAAAATTCGGGTCCCATCCATTGAATGTGGAAGGTGTTGCCGGAACTTATTTTGCTGTATGGGCTCCTTCTGCGAAATCGGTTTCAGTAATAGGAGATTTTAATTTTTGGAATGACAGTCAACATAAGCTAAATGTTCGTTGGGATGAATCCGGTATTTGGGAAGGGTTTATACCCGAAGCTGTTTTGGGTATGCGTTATAAGTATAAAATTAAGTCTCACAATAACGTGGAAACAGAGAAATCAGATCCCTACGCTTTTTTCTGTGAACATCCTCCCAATACGGCGTCTATTATCTACGATTCAAGTAGCTATCAATGGAAAGATAAAGGTTGGATGTCATATAGAAAAGATAAAAACAGCCTTGATAAACCGTACTCTGTCTACGAGATTCATTTGGGATCATGGATGAGAAATATGAAGGAAGACAAGTTTTTAACCTATAAAGAATTGGCCATCACTTTGGTTGATTATCTTAAAAAAATGAATTTTACCCATGTAGAGTTTATGCCTATCATGGAGTATCCATATGATCCTTCATGGGGATATCAATTGGTTGGGTATTTTGCTCCCACATCACGGTTTGGAACACCAGAGGATTTTATGTTACTGATAGATAAATTGCATCAAAATGATATAGGTGTGATTTTAGACTGGGTACCCTCTCATTTCCCCTCCGATGATCATGGATTGGGATATTTTGATGGAAGTCATTTGTACGAACATCCTGATCGTCGAAAAGGTTATCATCCCGATTGGAAAAGTCTGATCTTTAATTATGGAAGGAATGAAGTGAAATCGTTTTTGATTAGCAATGCCTTTTTCTGGTTAGACAAGTTTCATGCCGATGGATTGAGAGTAGATGCTGTGGCTTCTATGGTATATCTCGATTATTCGAGAGAAGATGGTGAATGGGAACCCAATGAATTTGGAGGAAATGAAAATTTAGATGCCATAGAATTTTTAAAAGAATTTAATCAAGGTGTTTATTCAACATTTGAGGGAGTTCAAACCATTGCCGAAGAATCTACCGCGTTTCCAATGGTTACCAAACCGGTTTCAGTTGGTGGATTGGGCTTTGGAATGAAATGGATGATGGGATGGATGCATGATACCTTAGAATATTTTTCTAAGGACCCTATACATCGTAAACATCACCAGAATGAAATCACATTTAGTTTGGCATACGCCTTTTCCGAAAACTTTATATTGCCCCTTTCACATGATGAAGTTGTATATGGTAAAAAATCACTTTTAAATAGAATGCCTGGAAATGAATGGGAAAAGTTTGCCAATTTAAGACTGATGTACGGATTAATGTACGCCCATCCTGGAACCAAATTACTATTTATGGGTGGTGAATTCGGACAATCAGAAGAATGGAATTTTTCACAAAGTTTGGATTGGCACCTGTTGGAATATAAGCCTCATAAAGGTATGCAAAATTTTGTCAGTGAGTTGAATTCCTTTTACAAAAAAACGCCGGCTTTATATGAAAAATCATTTGGTGTGGAAGGCTTTGAATGGATTAATTACAGCGACAATGAAAACTCAGTTATCGCATTCATCCGTAAAGGTCATGATGAGAAAAACGATATCATAGTAGCATGTAATTTCACTTCTGTAATTCGTGAAAATTATAGAATCGGAGTTCCCCGAAAAGGAAAATTAAAACAAATTTTCAATAGTGATTTCAAGAAATATTTCGGAAGCGGAGTCAGTAATAGTAAAGAAATCAGTATTGATAAAACAGCAAGAGATGGCAAGCCATTCTCAGCTGCGATAACCTTACCACCCTTAGGAATTGTTGCATTTCAATTAAAATAAAAAGATAATATTAAGAATGTGACTTGATTTTATATGAAAATGATAAAATTAGGTCACTTTTTTTATTGAAATTAACACTGTTAAATAACTTCATTTTAGTAGGTTTGCACGTTGATTTAAAAAACAATCATGATTATAAATACTGAATTAGAGAAAAAGGGAGATCTCTTCCCGTCAAAAATAAATTCATTTGAAAAAGAGGTTGACACCTTATTCTTTACAACGGAGAATGGTGTAATACTTCAACTAACTATTTTAAGAGATAGTATTTTACGATTCAGATATACAACAAATGCAAATTTTGAAGCTGATTTTTCGTATGCAATAAATAAAGAGGCAACCCGAGGATATAATTATCTGAGTCAGGATGAAAATGATGAATATTATATTATAACTACCTCTAAATTAATATGTCATATTCACAAAATTGATTTACGTATAGCAATATTTGATGCCATAGATAATACCTTAATTAGTGAAGACGAATCTGGTTTTCATTGGGAAGAAAGTTACGAGCATGGAGGTAATATTGTTAAGATGAGTAAAGCCGCCCAGCTTGGTGAAAGCTTTTATGGTTTAGGAGATAAACCTGTTCATTCAAACCTTAGAGGGAAACGATTTGAAAATTGGGCAACCGATTCTTACGCTTTTGGAAGAAATACAGATCCGATTTATAAAACAATTCCGTTTTACATTGGTTTGCACCATAAGAAATCTTACGGAATATTTTTTGACAACTCATTTAGATCCTTTTTTGATTTTTGTTCCGAACGTAGACATGTTACAAGTTTTTGGGCACAGGGTGGTGAAATGAATTATTATTTCATTTATGGTCCGAAAATGAATGATGTTGTTGCCAGTTATTCCGATTTAACGGGAACTCCAGAACTTCCTCCGCTTTGGGCCTTGGGATATCATCAATGTAAATGGAGCTACTATCCTGAATCGAATGTAAAAGATGTGGCAAAAAAATTCAGAGAATTGAAAATTCCATGTGATGCTATTTATTTGGATATCGATTATATGGAAGGATTCAGATGCTTTACATGGAACAAGGATTATTTTCCTGACCCTAAAAGAATGGTGAAGGAATTGGCATTAGATGGTTTTAAAACTGTTGTGATTATTGATCCGGGAATTAAAATAGACGAAGATTATAGTGTTTATCAAGAGGGAATAAAAAATGATTATTTCTGTAAAAGAGCTGACGGGCCTAATATGAAAGGAAAGGTTTGGCCAGGAGAATGTTATTTTCCTGATTATACAAACCCAAAAGTAAGAAAATGGTGGGCAGGCCTATTCAAAGAATTGATTCATGAAATTGGCGTGAAAGGGGTTTGGAATGATATGAATGAACCTGCTGTTATGGAAGTGCCTAACAAAACCTTTCCCGATGATGTTCGACATGATTATGACGGTAACCCCTGTAGTCATAGAAAAGCTCATAATATTTATGGAATGCAAATGGCGAAGGCGACCTATGAAGGCGTAAAGAAATATTCTTATCCAAAACGTCCTTTTGTGATAACACGTTCCGCTTATTCGGGTACACAAAGATATTCTTCAACATGGACCGGTGACAACATAGCCACTTGGGAACATCTATGGATAGCCAATATTCAGGCCCAACGAATGAGTTTGTCAGGATATTCTTTTGCCGGTTCTGATATAGGTGGATTCGCTGAACAACCCACAGGAGAACTATATACAAGATGGATTCAATTGGGTGTTTTTCACCCATTTTGCAGAACACATTCTTCAGGGGATCATGGCGATCAGGAACCTTGGGCTTTTGATGATGAGGTTGTAGGAATCGTTAGAAAATTTATTGAAATTAGATACCAGTTATTACCTTATTTGTATACGGCTTTTTGGAGATATGTTAATGAAGGAGTGCCAATTATAAAATCTTTGTTCTTATTTGATCAGGATGATCCTCAGACACATAATAGAACTGACGAATTTGTTTTTGGTGAGAAGATATTGGTTTGTCCAATTATTGAGCCCAATGCAAAAGGAAGAAGAATGTATATTCCAAAGGGAAAATGGTATAATTTCTGGAATGATACGGTAGTTGATGGAGGTAAGGAAACTTGGGTAGATGCCGATATTGATAGCTTGCCAATTTTTGTAAAAGAAGGAGCTATAATTCCTAAATATCCGATTCAACAATATGTGGGTGAAAAACAAATTGATGAATTATATTTAGACGTATATTATAAAAAAGGAAAAGAAAAAAGCGAATTATATGATGATGCCAATGATGGATATGATTATAAAAAAGGTCGTTTTAGTTTACGCTATTTTACTTTGAACGGTAAATCAAACGAACTAGTTATTCGAAAATATAAATCGGGTAAATTTATAACAGATTATAAGAGTTTTAAAATGAATCTACATGGCTTACCATTTAAAATAAGTAGCATCAAACTGGATAATGAAGAAATTTCCTTTGAAGATTTGAAATTGAATGGCGATAATATCATTACAATTACCAAAGCATTTGATGAATTGAGAATTATTGGAGAATAATATTCTTTCACATAAAGTTTGAAAAAACCATCACACCTCAGGCGTGATGGTTTTTTTATTGCAATCATCAAATAGAATTGTTAATCATCTGTTTGCTCTTTTTTTTCAATGAAGGCATTACCGACTAAAAATAGTCCGCCGAATAAGAAAATCATTGATGGATAAGCTACTTCTTCATCTATTGTGGTATAACTATCCAAAATAGATCCCATTAAAATTCCAACTCCAATTCCAACAGCCAACATTCCAATTTTTAATGTAATGTTTCTGAAACTTTTCTTTTTCGTGGCGAATAGTGAGGCATCAGCACCTTTTTCTATCATTGCCATTCGTTCCTTATTTCGTGTATTTAAAAATACATATATTACTGCAAATATTGATGCGAATACTATTAATGGTATTAAAATTTCTCCTGCGTGCATAATTTAATTTTTTAAAGTTATTATTCTGTTTGGTATTTATGACGCACTTGTTTGAATTTAGGTTACACTTCTATAAAGAATAATTCATTTGTAGTATGGTTTAATAGGATTCTTCCTCCCGTAACATTTTATGATCAAGTTAAAGGTTAAAACCCTGCAATTTCATTGCAGTTACTTTAGTCTCTATAAACTTTTAAAGATAGTTTTGTCATTCCGAACTTGATGCGGAATCCACCATTGTTATATATGGATTTCTACTCCTGCCTGCCGCCTTTAGAATAGCAAAGTGAAAAATTCTAATTTTAATTGAATTAATGTTTTCTATTTTTCTTTATTACTTTGTTAAAAAAGAAATTCATTCTTTGCTTAAACTATGGATTTCAAATCCATAGTGGTTTATTTATGTCTTCAATATTTGTAACTTGTATTGATATATAAAAGGTGTACTAAATCGGAAATTTGAAATCTGGCGTAGAATTAGGATTTTATTTTAAAATTGATGTAACCTAATCTTTGTTATTGGCGTCAAATGAAACAATGGATAAAACCACGGATCAAATCTATATAGATAAAGTTTTGCAAGGTGAAACCAATGCCTTTGCTTATTTGGTAAATAAGTATAAGAATTTGGCATATACTGTTGCCTTAAAAATAGTAAGGAATCATGAGGATGCAGAGGAAATTGCTCAGGACAGTTTTGTGAAGGCATACACACAATTGCATACTTTTAAAGGGGAGTCAAAATTCTCTACCTGGTTATATACGATCATTTATAGAAATTCGATTTCAAAAATTCGGAAGAAAAAAATTAATACGGTGGATGTAGATGATTATATTATAGAAAATCATAAAGCTGATTTTGATTTTCCTCAAATTGAAGCCCTTAAAAGTGAAGAGCAAAAAAAATATGTTACAGAGGCTATAAATAAATTATCAGAAAATGATGCATTGTTAATTACTTTGTATCATTTGAATGAATGCTCGGTTGAAGAGATTGAGGAAATCACAGGTCTGACCAAAACCAATATTAAAGTAAAACTGTTTAGAATAAGGAAAAAACTATATAATGAATTATCTTTGCTATTAAAAGATGAGGTAAAAGAAATTATTTGATGGAAGATCGCAATAAAAATATAGATAAATTAATAAAACAAAATTTGAAAATTGAAGAGCCTTCTTTAGATTTTTCAAGTGATGTTATGGATCAGGTTTTTGCATCAGATTTAAAAAAGGAAAAAGCTTTGTCTTTTCTTTTACAAAAACATATTTTAGAAGAACCTTCTATTGATTTTACTACCAGTGTATTTTCAAAAATTGAGCAAGATTCAAAAGCTATTATATATCAACCTGTTCTTGGTAAAAAAGCTTGGTTTTTGTTGAGTTCCTTAGTTGTTTTTATAGTGGTATATGTGTTAATGAACATGGAAAACTCTTCGGGTAAATATGTTGTTATTGGTGACGTATATTCCAAAATGTTGGCGTATATAAGTATTGATCTTCCTACGCTCTCAATTTCACCATTATATGCCTTTAGTATCTTTGTTTTAAGTTCTCTATTATTTCTTGATTATTTTCTAAGGAACAGAAGTTTGTCTTAGTATTATAGGTTTTTCAATACGAATTCCTTCGTTTTAATTATATTTTTTTACCTGAATTTAATGAGTAAATAATTTTTTTAAATTTTATCTATTTTCATTTGCAAGCAATCTAAAAACATTTATATTTGCACACCCTAAAAGGAAATTAAATTCCTCCTTACTTGCCAAGCATGGCGTGGGCTCAGAACTGAGCTTTCAAGACTAGGTTGAGTGGGTAAAAGAATAAAGTCAGAACAGACTTAAAAATTAAAAACATATTCCTCCTTAGCTCAGTTGGTTAGAGCATCTGACTGTTAATCAGAGGGTCCAAGGTTCGAGTCCTTGAGGAGGAGCAAAATGAGAGTTTCACGAAAGTGGGACTCTTTTTTTATGCGACAACGTATGAGGTTTTAATCCGTCCACTGACGGAAGGAGCAAAAGCACTTACGAAAGTAAGTGCTTTTGCTTTATACTTCTTGTATTAACGATGCAGAGGTTGTGGAGCCCTATCAAAAAATTTCTTCAGCAATTATGTTGAAAAAGGAAATCACATCACTATTCGGAATTGTGTAATGTATGATTCCGGGAATGGGTTTTTTATCTTATAGGAGCCCAATGATGTTTGATCGAAAAGAACTATATTTATCAAAATGGAATTGTCGGTTACTTTTACGAACATAATTCCTACACGGAAACCATGAATATAATATTTCAATACAATCATTACGGTCCATTAATAAACTGAGCACTCGGAAATAACTTAAAAGATCGGTCGGTCGGTTTGGTGGTAAGGATGATGCCATTAAAAAACAATGTGAAATGCATCGAACATGGCTACGGGACTGGAAATATTTTGCAACGGTAGAAATAATGACAAGCGATTTGATCTTCGGCGAATTTCAAGCATTGCATCTTCCTCGAGATGTTATGGATAAGATTTATTTGAAAAATGCATAAAAATGGCTAAAAATGTTTCCTGATGATAATTGATAGAAGGTTAGTTTAATGGTTATAGGCCATGATTGAAATGAACCCTAAGAACTCAAAATATTAAGATGAAGCACATTGTATTAATATTAATTATCCTCACAGTCAGTTTCGGATGTATAGAGAAGGAATACCACATCGTTGAAATGGACAATCCGGAATACAGAAAGAATACAGTCTTCAAATATTCTGAAGACTTGTCTTCCCCTAAATTTGAACATCTGATGAGGAAATATCAACTGGATACCGTCTTTCATGGGGAAAAAGACGAATTTCAAAGAATGTTAATATTGAGAGAATGGATCAAAACTGTAATTGAAATAGATGATATAGGACCATATCCTGGAGGAGGATATGTAGAAAGTATTTTAGATGCAGCTATGGATGGGAGTGGATTTCATTGTGGTCATTTTATGAAAGTACAGAATGGAATTATGAATGCATATGGGTATGTAACCAGAACCATAGGTGCAGGACCAGGTGTAAAAGGAATAGTTGACGGACATCATGGAATTAATGAAATTTGGTCGAATAAGTATAATAAATGGTTCCTATCTGATGCCAAGTATAATCATCATTTTGAGAAAGATGGCATTCCGATGTCGGCTTTAGAAATCAGGGATGAATATTTAAAAAATGGAGCAACTGACATTGTAATGGTTAAAGGATTGAATCGTATTCCAACTAAGTTCGATGAGACTTTTAATAGAAGTGCGGCAAGTTTTGCCCGCACTTATACGTGGATTGAATACCATACCAATAACAATATATTTACCATATGGCCAAACCACGAAACCTTACTCACCATGTACGCCGATGATTATTTTAATAATAATATATGGATTTGGGATGGCAAACCTCATTGGGCTTATAAAAAGTCAGATTTTATGATTCTAGAAACGGATCGTGACAATATTGAATGGACCCCGAATACCATTGAATCAAAAGTGAGTATAGAAGGTTCGGTGGCATATATCCAACTAATTTCTGATACCCCAAACCTCAAGGAATATCAAATGAAAAAATTACCCTCCGGAGAATGGAAAAAGGTAGGAATCAGCCTTAAAATTAATTTATCAGAAGATACACAAGAATATATTTTTAGAACTGTAAATCTGGCTGATATATATGGTCCAGAACACTTTGTGAAAATTGAATTATCCAATGAAGTATGATGTTAAATATTTAAAACATAATTATGAAAAAATATGATAAATGAATCAAAGAGATTCATTTATCAAGAGTCCTAAAAAATTAAAAAATGAGTACACTTCAAAAATTATTTTTAACTGCGTTTAGTTGTTTCATCATAGGTTTTACAGGTGTCTTTGCTCAAAAAACAATTAATATAAGACCAACCGAGATAGATGATGTTTTAACAAATCCCGGTATGGGTTTTATGACGTTTCAAAGATTTAATGGAGATGAATTGAATGAGGGTATTGGCTGGACAGAAGGCTTGCCAATTGAATATCAGGAATTTGACGGGAATCTAGAAAATAAAAATCACCCGATGACCTCTATCGCCTATTTTCGGGTTTATTGGAAATTTATGGAACCGAATGCGCAACAATATAACTGGGCCATGATAGATAAAGCCTTGAAAACTGCACATGAACGAAAACAAACTCTCCTGCTTCGTATCGCTCCTTATGGAACAGGTACCGGCAAGGATGTACCGGATTGGTATCGTGCGATTGTTGGTGATAAGGAGGAATGGCTTCCTGAAGGAAAAGGATGGCGAGTGGATCCGGAAGATTTAAGATACGAACAATCTTTTGGTAAATTGATATCTGAATTAGGTAAGCGTTATGATGGACATCCCGACTTGGAAGCTGTCGATCTTTCTATTGTTGGATATTGGGGCGAAGGACGTGGATCTTCAATTCTAAGTGATAAAACAAGAGCTGCTCTTGTCAATGCGTATACAGATAATTTCAAAAAGACGCCATTGATCATGTTGATGACAGATGAAAAAACAAATAAATATATTTTATCTAAGGCCAATGTGGGCTGGAGGGTGGATTGTATTGGTGATTTGGGGTTTTGGGCAGATGAACAGGATGGGTGGACGCATATGTATCGATATTATCCTCAGGGAATTATTAATTTTGGCATGGAGGATGCGTGGAAAACTGCACCTGTAAGTCTTGAGATATGCGGAACAATGAAAAGATGGAAACAAGAAGAGGGATATACAACAAAAGACGTAGATTATATTATCGATGAAACCTTAAAATGGCATATATCATCTTTCAATGCCAAGTCCTCAAGTGTTCCTCCCGAATGGCAACCCCAGATAGATAGATGGTTAAAAAAAATGGGATATCGTTTTGTGCTTCGAAGTTTTGCATTTCCTGAATTTGTTCACCCCAATGGAAAACTCTCTTTCAAGTCGTGGTGGGAAAATAAAGGTGTAGCTCCTTGTTATAAAAAACTAATATTAGCCATTCGACTTAAAAACAAAAGCGATACTAAAATTATTATTACCGATGCTGATATAACCACTTGGCTTCCCGGGGATAATTTGTACGATACTTCACTATTTATACCTTCTGGTATGCCCATCGGAAGTTATGAGTTACAGATCGGTATTGTTGACAAACAATCACATACTCCGAAGCTAAAATTGGCCATTGAGGGGAAGGATAATGAAGGATGGTATACGATTGGTAATATAAAGGTTAAAAAATAACCTATTTAAGAATCATTTGGAGGTGAATAAATAATGAAAAGAACAACATGTAAAGCGATTGCAACAATTTTTATTCTGATACTTACAATAATTCCATATGATTGTGAAGCATCAGATGTTTCTAAATTAGGACTCCATATAATTCCTTATCCTCAACAAGTTATAATTGGGGGGAAGGACTTTCTATTGAAAGATTCAATAAATATTATTCTCGACAAGAATTATTCCGACATAGATAGACAAACGGCAGAAAAGTTAAAGAAAGAACTTCAGGAGAAGTGGGGTTTGAAAGTTTGGATAAACAATGATGCTGGAGGTAGTACAATTATATTGACAAGGAAGAAATTCCCTAAAAGTATTGGAAGCCAGGGTTATAGATTAATAACAGATGACAATGGTTTGACTATAAGCGCAAAAGAAGAAGTGGGTTTATTTTATGGGGTACAGACTTTTTTTCAATTGATCAAAAAAGCAAACAATGAAATATTCATTCCCGGTATGGAAATTACTGATTGGCCTGATGTGGAAATAAGAGCGGTGCACTACGATACTAAACATCATCAGGACAGGTCAAGTTATGTGAAAAGCTTTATCAAAGACCTGTCCAGATACAAGATCAATATGCTCGTTTGGGAATGGGAAGATAAATTTGCCTATAAAAGTCACTCGGAAATAGGTGCTCCGGGAGCTTTTACTATGAATGAAATGATGGAATTCACACGATATGCAAGAGAATATCATATTGAATTGGTTCCGCTGGTTCAGGGCTTGGGACATGTAAGCTATATTTTAAAATGGCCGCAATACGATGATCTCAGGGAAGTTGCCGATTCTGATTGGGAGTTTTGCCCAATGAAAGAAGGCACCTATGAGCTCTTATTCGATCTTTGGGACGAAGCTATGGAAGCTACACCGGGATCTAAATACATTCATATCGGTTCGGATGAAACCTATGAATTAGGACATTGTATAGAATGTAAAGCGAAGGTGCAAGAAATTGGTAAAAGCGGATTGTATCATTTATTTGCCAATAAAGTTTCCAAACACTTTAAAAAAGATCGAAAAATAATGCTTTGGGAAAGGCCTATGGGCTGGGTGAAAAATAAATCTCCTATAAAGGTAATTAAACCCAATCCTAATTTGGTTCTAACAGAAAGTTATAATTATGCAACTCACGATTATAAATATGCAAAAGAGGCGAAATCTATGGGTTTTGAGGTATTCATGTACGATCCTAACCCGGGAATTGAACCTTTGTTTTTGCCTTATCACTTTAAATTGAAAAGTGGTAAAAAGATAATGGGAAGTCTAGAAAGATCGTATAAGCTTCTTTCAACCGGGTCTCAATCACAAGTCTTTGACGGTATGATCAATACTTCATGGGATGATTCAGGACTTCATAACCAAATGTGGATGCTCAGTTTTGTAACCTCTGCCCAATATTCATGGAACGGAAAATCTCCTTCATTGAAAGAGTTTGAAAACTCCTACTATAACAACTACTACGGAAATGGAGTGCAGCATATGAATGAACTTTATGAAATTTTAAATGAGGGAGCCTATTATTATGCTGGAACTTTTGAACGAAATGTATGGCACCATGGAGATATCGGAAAAACACATTTACCAGATTTACCCAGGGGTCAGTACATTGAGTATGATCTTTATTGGAACAAAGAATATAAAGATATCGTTAACAAATCTTTCAAGCAACTTGAAAAAATGCAACGCGCCTTGAAAATAATTGAAATGAATAAAACATTGGATCTGGATCATAGTTATGATTTTGATGTCTATGAATCTATCGTAAAATTAATAGAACATACCTGTCAAACCTATCTCGACATTTCCACATTAGAGAGAATAATTACCAAAGCCCATCGCAATGCTTTTATGGATAGACAATCGTCATTTAATAGTTTATTGGAGGCGGAACAACTTATTGAAAACATGCTGGAAAGGAGAGAAATTACTTTTAATAATCTGAAAATTATTTGGGAGAAAACAAGACTACAAAAAGGTATGTCAACTCCTGGGAAAAAATATTTTTATAAAATGGATCGTTCTCGACATTTTGCCAATCGTACAGCCGACTTAAGTTATTTGATATATGATGAAAAATTATTGAATTTGGAAGAATATTTAATTCACTTGAGAAAATATAGAGAATTATTTCAAATTGAATTTTAAAATAGCAGGGTTTGTTACAATCTTAAGATTGATTAATACTAAAATCAGGTAATCCCATTACCTCTTTTTTAATTAATTCTTTAACCATTTGTCAAACCAGGCAAATGCATCTTTTTGCATAATGTCATCAAACCTATGACCACCTGTGTAGAATCTTCCTGAATATTTATCCGAAGCATTTGCCTTTGCAAATACTTCTTCCAATATTTTATTGGCTCGCTTCATCTCATCTAAGTTATATAAACCATCTTCGTTATTCGACATAACCATGGTTGCCATCGGAACTCTTAATCCAATAATTTCCGGGAAATCCAAGTAATTGGCTAATAAAGGTGTAAAGGTCATCCAAGTGTGAGTGAAAGATTTACTTATAATCAAATCTTTCCAGGTTGTCATAAATCCAACACTTATGGCGCACTTTATTCTTTCATCCAACCCACCTAAATAATTGGTGCGCAAACCTCCACCTGACAAACCACAACATCCTATATTTTTTGCATCAACATCTTCCCTATTGCACAAAACATCCAATGCTTTTTGATCTTCATATAAAGTTATGCCCGGCCATGTGGTTCCGGCACAAAACAAAGATTTAGCCATAATATGCTCATGCTCATTTGCCCAAGAATTATAAATATCTATATTTTCTTGTTTTTCAGGATTTTCATCCGATTTGCCTTCCGTGGAACATGCTCCCCAGGGTATAGTAGTCATATCCTTAAATTGAACCCTTCTCGAAGCAAATGTAAATGTATCGTGTACCAATACTACAAAGCCCTTTTTAGCCAATTCATTGGCCCACGCTTTACCACCATAATATTCTATTTGATGATCGACCATATTAGGATGTATTTCATTTGAAGTTTTGGTAATTTTACGTTTTCCAAAATATTTCTTGCCAGCATGATCATGTAAACCTAATATTCCTGGAAGGGGACCTTTTGCATCCAATGGTTTCAATAATATGGCTTCTGTTTTTCTACCATAGGGTAATTGCCACTCCAATTCCTCAATGCTTAATCCATCATAGGAATATTTCTTTTTTATAACTGTTTTGGGAATATTATTTGTTTTTTTTGGCGGCAGGACTAACTCCATAGTCTTGGTTCTTGCCATTTCTTTCCAACTTACCAAATCATTCCAAGCCTTATTTCTATATGAAAATAACGGAGGGTCATTTACCAGCCCCGATGCCCAATCTCCATAATCTCCAATAATACTTTTATTATTTGAATTTATATCCATTTGATTATTTTTTTTTAGAGGGTTTGTAAAATTCCCAAAAGTTGGGCTAATAAAAGGAAGCGCTCCTATAGATGCGGCAGACACTACAAACTCTCGTCTCGTTTTTTTATTGGATGTTGATTTCATATTAAATAATGAAAATTAAAGTTAACTTCATCTTTGCCGAAAAATATTTCAGCTTAATTCTTTAATTCAAAGCCTTTGCAATATACAATAAACTCCATGCAAATTAATTATATCCAACAAAATTAGGGTTTAGTTTAAGATAACCCAATTGGTGAATATTAAGTATAGAATCCCCTCATTTTGGAACAGATCTTCTATTAATTTCTTTTACTTTTTTCGAGATCGCCATACTTTTATAATAGGAATCGAGAGGATAACATCCTGATATTAAACCATGTCTGGGAGCCGTAGTACAATCGCTAAAAGTTCTGCAAACTCTTTTTCTCTTTAATTCTCTTCCTTCTAAAACATCTGCCGGCAAGTCATGATAGCTCAATACCATTCCACCCAAGCCAACAAAATCAACTAATTTATTTCGAACATTATACTGTCCTACATTGGGCACCCAATCCTGTAAATAACTATAACAAGATCCTACAATTAAGAAATCAGGTCTTCGGGTTTTTAATTTGGCAGCCACATCCATTTGGCTGGCAACACCAACTAAAGGATCCTCTGACGGTAAATAACCATTAGATGGTGGAAATAGCGTCGGACGTTGAATGTGTGGATTATAATACGGATTTCCACCTGTTATACAAACCAATTCAATGTCAAATTCTGCCAAAAGGCCCAAAAATTTATAGGTCTCTTTCAAGTTAATCCCCGCAACCGTTTCA
>JAUXGV010000108.1 GCA_030621915.1 Flavobacteriaceae bacterium | reverse complement strand
CAAGATGAAGAGAAAAACCCATTTGACAAATTGTTTGATGTTTTTAAAGAGTTGATTACCTATACTTCAGGAGATTTGGATGAGGCCTTAGAATGGCTAGAAACACTGGATAAAGAATACAATCTAACGGATGAAAACTATACACTCGATGATTTTATCCAGGAGTTAAAAGATAAAGGCTACATTCAGGAAGAGATTGAACCAGATGGTAATGCTAAGAGAAGTATAACCGCTAAAACTGAGCAGGCTATTCGGAAAAACGCATTGGATCAAATTTTTGGCAAACTCAAAAAGAATGGTATTGGTAATCATAAATCTAATAAAAGCGGTTTAGGTGACGAACTTACAGGAGATTATAGAGAATTTCAATTTGGAGATACCTTAGAAAATATTGCTGTCACTGAGAGTTTGAAAAATGCACAAATCAATCATGGAATTGGTGAATTTAAACTTACAGAAAATGATTTGGTCATAGAAGATACCCATCATAAATCTCAGATGAGTACCGTATTAATGATTGATATCAGCCATAGTATGATCTTATATGGTGAAGACAGAATAACTCCTGCAAAAAAAGTGGCCATGGCCTTATCAGAATTGATCACTTCGAGATATCCAAAAGACACTTTGGATATCATTGTTTTTGGAAATGATGCATGGATCATAAAAGTTAAAGATTTACCTTATTTACAAGTGGGACCTTACCATACCAATACAGTGGCAGGGTTAGAATTGGCTATGGACATCTTAAGGAGAAAAAGAAATACCAACAAGCATATTTTTATGATTACAGATGGTAAACCAAGTTGTTTAAGATTACCCGATGGTCAATATTATAAAAATAGCAATGGATTGGATGAATTTATTGTTGAAAAATGTTATAATATGGCAGCTTACGCTCGTAAATTGCATATTCCAATTACAACTTTTATGATAGCACAGGATCCGTATTTACAATCATTTGTAGAAAAATTTACGGAATCTAATAAAGGAAAAGCTTTTTATACCGGGCTGGAAGGATTAGGAGAAATGATTTTTCACGATTATGATAATAATAGAAAAAAACGCATTAGATAATATGAATAAAGAGATCAGTACTTTAGGTGCATTAAAAGAATCGGGTTATACCTCTCAAAGTATCAAAGCGGAATTGAGATCCAATTTAATTCAAAACATTAAAAACAAGAAACAGTCATTCACAGGGATTCATGGATATGATCAAACTGTGATTCCCCAGTTGGAAAGAGCTATTTTATCCCAACATAATATTAATCTCCTGGGCTTACGAGGTCAGGCAAAAACCCGATTGGCAAGGTTGATGGTGCAACTATTGGATGAGCATATTCCTGTGATTGAAGGATCGGAAATCAATGATGATCCATTAGCACCCATTAGTGCCTTTGGCAAGGACCTCATCAAAAACTTGGGAGATGATACACCCATTACATGGCTGCACCGAGAAAATAGATTTTTCGAAAAATTAGCAACCCCTGATGTTACTATTTCCGATTTGATTGGTGATATAGATCCTATAAAGGCAGCCAGTTTAAAATTGAATTATTCAGATGAACGTGTTATTCATTATGGTATGATTCCAAGGGCCAATAGATCGATCTTTGTGATCAATGAATTGCCTGATTTACAAGCTAGAATTCAGGTAGCTCTATTCAATATACTTGAAGAAGGGGATGTTCAAATTAGAGGATTTCAATTGAGAATGCCATTGGATTTACAATTTGTATTTACAGCAAATCCTGAAGATTATACAAACAGAGGGAGTATTGTGACTCCTTTAAAAGATAGAATAGGATCCCAAATTTTAACACATTATCCAAAAACATTAGAAATAGCAAAAACAATTACGGCTCAGGAAGCGAAAAACCAGGAAAATAGAACCTGTAAAATCCATATCCCTCAATTGGCAAAGGATTTGGTTGAGCAGATTAGTTTTGAGGCACGCAAAAGCGAATATGTAGACAATAAAAGCGGTATCAGTGCACGAATGAGCATTACAGCCTATGAAAATTTGTTGAGCACAGCAGAGCATCGTTGCATGATTTCAGGATCAAAAGAAACATCCATCCGCTTTGTCGACGTGTTAGGGATGATACCTGCTATTACTGGAAAAATTGAATTGGTTTATGAAGGAGAACAAGAAGGAGCTTCTTTCGTGGCCGAAACTTTAATTGGTAACGCTGTAAAAACTTTATTTTTAAAATATTTTCCAGAAATAAAAAACTTAACTAAGGAAGGTGAGGTAGATACCTATGACGGGATACTTCATTGGTTTTTTGAAGAAACTTCCTTTGAACTCATGGATGATGGTTCGGAAATTGAATATAATAAGGCATTGAATAGAATTGAACCTTTAGATCAATTAATAAAGGATAATATTCAAAATATCAATAGTTTGGATACTCCATTTATGAAAGAATTGATCCTATGGGCCCTTGTGGAATATAAAAAGTTAAACAAGCAGCGTATTGAAAAAGGTTATGCATTTAAAGATCAGTATGGATCATTTTTATCGAATTTATAAGTCAATTTATAGAACCCATTTCTAGTCAATAAAACTGGCAATAAAAACCTTTTCATATTGATTCACTTTTATGTGGGTGATGGGAGTTGTTTTTATCTGAATATCGAGTTAAAATTTGTTGTTGATTTGAGTTCTTAAATGTATTTTGACCTTGAATTCAAGCATTAAGAACAAAGAATCAATCCTCCGATTGGATGATTATTTATAAAAAACACATTACCGTTATTTTTTGTGGTACGATTCATGGGGAATTATATATCGTTTCAACCTATTTTAAAGTTGATTTGGATATAATATCTTTTTAAAGTAAATAATTTTGACCAAACAAAACCCATCGTCATGAAATTATACTTTAATTTATTCTTTACTTTTTTATTTATTACATTCCAAATTAACGCTCAAAATTCACCAATAAATACTGAAACAGAAAAATTTAAAAGAAATTTTGAAGAATTTGTTGTTAAGAAAATGAAACAGCATGAAGTCATTGGACTAAATATTGCCATTGAAATTGAAAATCAGTTAATTATTGATAAAGGATTTGGATTTTCTGATAAATCTATCAATAAAAAAACAACCAAGACTTCTGAATACCCCATTGGTTCGGTTTCCAAGATTATCACATCTACGGCAATCTTAAAGCTATATTCAGATGAATTAATAGATATAGATAAACCATATATTACCTATGTGCCAGATTTTTCAATTAGAACTAGGTTTGACATTAATAATCAATTTACTATAAGGCATTTATTATCTCATTATGCCGGCCTTCCAAGATTAATAGGGAAAGGGTTTATGAAAAAGGAATCTGTGCCAATAGAGAATATTCTTTTAGTCACTAAGAATGAATATTTAATAGCACCTCCCGGAAAGGCCTATCAATATTCAGACTTGGGCGTGGATCTCTTATCACTACTTATCGAAAGAGTTTCAGGAATTTCTTTTGAAGAATATGTTAAGCAAAATATTTTCAAACCCTTACACATGAATCATTCCTATTTTGGCCCCTATGACGAGGCAAAAGGATATGCCAATGGTTTTGAACTAGCAACCTATAATTATAGCCATTTTGGTTCTGATGGTGCCATTTCCACTGCATCTGATCTTTTAAAACTCACTCAATTATACACATCAAATGGAAAGGTATTGGGGCAGCAATTTTTAAAAGAATCAATTGTAAAAGAAGCATTACTTAAACAATTTATTGAGGCTCCATTGGCATATGATCATAATATAGGATTAATGTGGGAAGTAAAACAACTAAACAATGGAACAAGAAGGGTAAAGAAGGCTGGAATTCATGAGCCTTTTTATACATACATCTTTTTTGTCCCGGAATATGATGCTTCCATAATTATTTGCAGCAATTCAAATTCAAGTAGTGCAATTCATTGGGAATGTTGGGGTATGTTATATGATTTTTTAAATGAAAATTATGATTCTTTGGATAGCCAAAGTCCAACCAAAAAAATACCCGGATTGAAAAAAAAACCACTTACCGACATAGAATTCAAAAAAATAGAGGGTTCATTTAGCACCAATATGGGAATTTTAGATATTGAAAGAAACGGTAAAAAGTTTGATGTATATCTTGGTTTGGAAAACCTAAAAGGTATAGGGATACCTTATGAAGATGGATTGATAAAATTGTATGTAAAAAAGTTCGGGGTAAAAATCCATGTCATGGACGTTTTTTATGATGTTGTAAATGGAGAAACTATCATTGGTGAACAGTATTCGAGTGGCGAAAGAGTGGTTATTGGGTCTAAAATAACCAATAAACCAATTCCTGCCGATTGGAAGGAGGCTGTTGGTATTTATGAGGTAGGAAACTATGATAAAAATGATTATAAAACTTTCAAAACCATCAAATTATCTATCAATTCTAGAGGAATATTAGAAATTACCGGAAGAATTGAGTACCCAAGTAATATGGATTTTCAATTAGGGCTTTCGCCTTTATCGAATGAGATGGCTATTATCCCCGGATATAATTTTAATTTTTTTGGTGGAGAAACCGTTTGTTTACAAAAAATTGATTCTATTTATACTTTAAAATTATCAGGCTATATATTTAATAAAGTTAAATGATTGATAACGAAAAAGAAAAAGGCAATTCACTGGGTAGCCAAGAACTGTTGTTTAAAAGACCCTATATATGGGCAATAACAATAACTATTACCTTGTTGAATTTTTTGATAACCTATAATCTTCAAAATATCAATTGGCAATATGCCTATTACTTTTCAATTGATGTTTTAACAACCTATTTGGTAATTGAATTTTACGCTTTTGGTATTGGCGTATTAAATAAACGACTCCCATTAAATAAGGATCTTATTAAAAGGATTATTTATCAATTAAGTTTCCACACTTTAAGTGTAATAATTTTCAACATTATTCTTAATGAGCTGTTTGATCATCTATTTTTTAAAGGAACGAGATTATCTCTTTCATTTAATTTTTATACCAAAGACATCTTTTTGGCATTAATATTTGTGCTATTCTTTCATGTTTTATATTTTGGATTGTATTTTATGTCCAATCAAAATTTTAAGGGTATTAAATCAGATACTATCAAAGTTATTGATGGTATGGCCTTTAAACTTATAAAAATAAGCGATATTATCTTGATATACACTCTTTTTGGCAATACTTATGTTATAGACACACATTATAAAAAATACACATCTGATGTCACATTAAAAGACCTTGAAAAAAAATTATCTAATGAATATTTTAGGGCCAATAGAAAATTTATTGTATCAAAGGATGCGGTACACTCGTATAAAAGTTCTACAAATGGGAAAATTGAATTAACAATTGTTATAAAGGATTTATTTGATCTACCTGAAGTAATAATTATTAGTAGAGACAGGGCGTCATCTTTTAGATCATGGATTAAATAATTGTAACAACAAATCTTTGAGTGTTTATAGAAGAGAATTCAGCTCCACCAGACTACAAATATTTTTTGAATATTTCCTGTTGGAAACAAGATCCAAATTAATGGTGATCTTTTTTTATTTAATAAGCACATTGTTTTTTCATGAAACGGTTCATAGGCTAACCAATCAACATGTGAATGAACCTCTAACATCCAATCTACTTTAGCTGGGATAAAGAATTTACAATCTGAAAATTGTTCAATTTTTGAGAAATGGATATAAAACCCTGATAAACAATCTTTATTCAATAATTCAAAATCAACCATTTCAACGTTATAAGGTATAAATAATTGAGCCTTAAAGCACACATGTTGAATTACATCTTCCGCATTTAAATTGATAGAATTTAAAATAGGCTTTGTATGTTCAGAATTTATTAATGGCAGTTGTTTATTTCTTAATTTATTGATTTTTTTTAATAAGGAATCATTTCTGTTAGGCCCTATCCAATGGTCAATTTCTGAACTACCAACACGGGAATCAAACAGATAAAATTTGTAAATAATTTCCAAATGAATGGGAACCTCATTTAGTTTTAAAATACAATCTATTTCACCAACTGTTATTTTTTGATTTTGTATTTGAGCATTTTCTATCAGTACTTTTACGTTTTTATTTCGTCGTAATTCTGAAATTAAAAATCGTTCCACCCGCTTTCCTAAAAGTAAATTATCAGAAATATTCTCATCAATAGTATGTGCATTTTGTTTGGGAATTTCCAGTTGGTTTAAACCGAAAAAAGAATGATTTTCCCAAAGTAAAGGTGTGTTTAGATAACCCTGATATTGAAGTTGTATGTTTTTTGATTTTAAATCCATTCTTTTCAAAAAGAGATGATGAATCACAAATTTAAGATCCAAGGAAGGCCTTATAAAATAGCTTCGTTTCCTTGTACGCCTGTACTAAGACGAATAGCATCTTGAACATCGTATATAAATATTTTACCATCACCTACTTGATTTTCCGAGGCATTCTCCTTTATGACTTCAATACATTTATCCAAATGATTATCACTAACAACACACATAATCATTACACGACTGTGCAAAATCATAGATTGTTCTGTACCTCTATAGCGCTCAGAGTAGGTCTTTTGTAATCCCGTTCCCTTAACTGGAATAACTGTAATACAAGGGATATCTGCTTCTTTTAATCCCCGTTGTACTGCTTTTAATTTTGAGGGTCTTATAATGGCTTCTACTTTTTTCATCTATGTAATTTTAATTTCCAGTCTGTAATTATTTATTCAAAAGTTGTATAGGCTTCAACACCAAAAGATACCGCATCTATTCCAGCGGTTTCCTCTGATCGATTTACTCGAATACCAATGGTTTTTTTCATAATCTTCATTATGATAAAAGTAACGATAAAGGAAAAAGAGGCTATAACCAAAACACCTATAATTTGGGTAATTAATAAGGTCGTCTCGCCACTATAGAACAAACCTCCCTCGATCGCAAAGAAACCAACTGCAATGGTACCAAATAACCCATTAACACCATGAACGGCAATAGCTCCTACGGGATCATCTATTTTAATTTTGTCAATAAAAATTACGGCAATATCAACCAAAACACCAGCAATTAACCCAATGATTATAGCCGAACCCGGTTCTACAATATTACATCCGGCTGTAATGGCTACTAGTCCCGCCAACACGCCATTTATTGTCATAGTGATATCAATTTGTCCATATTTAAAATAAGTATATAAAATAGTTGAAACACCACCTGCAGCGGATGCTAAAAATGTATTAGTAGCAACAGTTCCAATTAATTCCCAATTGCCTACGGCACCTAATGTTGACCCTGGATTAAATCCAAACCATCCAAACCATAATATAAAACCACCAACTGCTGCTAAGGGTAAATTGTGACCCGGAATAGCTATAGGCTTTCCTTTTTGGTCATATTTGCCAATGCGAGGACCTAACACAATAGCCGCTGCAAGAGCTGCAAAACCACCCATGGCATGAACGGCTGTAGAGCCAGCAAAGTCATTAAAACCTCTAACAGCCAACCATCCATTCGGATTCCAAACCCAATGGGCTGCCAATGGGTATAAGGCTGCACAAAAAATAACAACAAAAATAGCATATGCCCAAACTTTCATTCTTTCAGCAACAGCCCCTGAAACTATAGAGATCGCTGCCATGGCAAAACCCAATTGGAGAAACCAAAATAATTTGTTAGAAACGGTCAATCCTAATCCTAAATCATCACCGGTTATTCCCGTGTCAAAGGCAAACCAACCGTTTGAAGAGCCATATGCGATTCCAAAGCCAATAGCATAAAATGCCAAACCTCCAAAAGTTATATCAAGTATTACTTTGGCTATGATACTCATGGCGTTTTTAGATCGAACAAAACCCGCTTCAAGAAGTGCAAAACCACCCTCCATTAAAAAAATAATGGCCGCACATAGGGCAACCCATACAGTATCAATAGCCGAAATAATTTCTGTTTGTTCTAGGGTAATAGCTGCGACTTCTTGCATATAATCAATGGGTTTGGTTCGTTAATTAGAATATTGTGTGTTTTTTTGTAAAAAAAGTAGCAATATAGCATAAATTTCCTTATTTAATTGTTTGATATAATAATATAGTGCATTTTGATTAATAATAATCTACTCAGGTTTTGAATAGAGAAATAGTGATAAAACCTATACATTTGATCCTTTTGAGAAATTTATGACAAAATCCAACAAGTATTCCCTAATAAACCCAAAAAAAGTCCCTTTTTTTTATGGTTATATCGTACTCTCAATAGGGAGTTTGGGTATTTTGGCAAGTATTCCGGGGCAAACCGTTGGAGTTTCAATTTTTACGGATCCGGTTAAGGATGCTCTGGGTCTGAGCCGAAATCAATTTAGCAATGCCTATATGATAGGAACCCTTTTAAGTTCTTTTTTTGTTGCCAGGGCTGGCGTATTTTTTGATTTATATGGAGCTCGTTATGTAGCTTTTTTTGCAGCCCTATTTTTAAGCATGTCGTTATTAATTTGCTCATTCTCGGTTGAAATAAGTGAAGGTATTAAGAGCATTTTAAGGATCAATTCCTGGATGGTTCCTTTTATACTTATGACTGTTTTATTTTTCCTTATTCGGTTTTTAGGTCAGGGAGTTTTGACTATGACATCACGAAATATGATTATGATTTGGTTTGATAAAAATAGAGGCAAGATCAATTCAATTAGCAGTATAGCCGTTTCACTGGGCTTTTCGAGCTCTCCCATATTGATTAATTATCTCATTGATAAACATGGATGGGAAATGAGCTGGCAAATACTGGCCATATGCTTATTTATTTTTAGCCTATTAATACTTCAATTCTATCGAAACACACCAGAAGATCATAATTTGGTTCCTGACGGTAACTATAAAAAGTTCAAAACAAGTAAAGTCAAAAAGGTTGAAACAAATTTTTCGTTAAAAGAGGCCAAAAAAACAAGGGCTTTTTGGATGATCGGACTGACACTAGCCTTTAACAGTTTTTTTATTACTGGGTTTACTTTTCATGTTGTATCAATTTTTGAAAGCCAGTCTTACACAAAATCAGAAGCCATTATGGCGTTTATACCTATCTCAATCATAGCCATATCCGTATCGACTTTATGTAATATTTTAAGTGATTATTTCCATCATAAAATCTTTTTATTCGCCATGTTGCTTAGTGGTGTATTGGCGTCCTTAGGCCTGTTGTTTTTGTCCGAACAGATAGGCGTATATTTGTTAATCATAGGATTGGGTTTGTTTGGTGGCTTATTTGCAGTTGTAAATGCGGTAACCTGGCCAAGATACTTCGGAAGAAAACACCTGGGAGAAATCACAGGTAAAGTCATGAGTTTTTTAGTAATCGCCAGTGCAATAGCACCGAGCTTATTTAGTTATTTCTATACTAATTTTGGCTCATATACCTATATTTCTTACGTCACATTGGCTTTTCTCATTTTTTTATTTATTGGCTCTTTGAAAGTTAAGAATCCACAGTAACCAAAGATTGCATAACTATCGATACCTTTGTTGTAGTAAATTGTTATAAAATTAAAGAATAAGGTGAAAGCAATAGGATTTAAACAATCATTAGCCATTTCAGAAAAAAATAGTTTGATAGCCTTTGAAACTGTAAAACCCATTGCTACAGGATTTGATATCTTGGTCAAGATATCTGCTATTTCAGTAAACCCTGTAGATTTTAAGGTTAGGCAAAATGCCGCAATGGGTACGATACTTGATATTCCTAAAATCATTGGATGGGATGCTGCCGGAACCGTTGAGGCAATAGGTGATAAAACATCAAAATTTGTTGTAGGAGATGAAGTGTATTATGCAGGTGACATTACCCGAAGCGGAAGTAATGCGGAATATC
>JAUXGV010000102.1 GCA_030621915.1 Flavobacteriaceae bacterium | reverse complement strand
TTGATTTTAGAAATGGTGTAAAACAGGAGTTTATCCTATTGGCCAAAAACAATCAAGGCTTTCAAAATATCAACCAATACCTAAGTGTTTTTTTACATCAAAAGGAATATAAAATCCCCTCAAAACCTGAATTCATGAGTGATGTGTTTGTTATATATCCTTTTTCAAAAAGCAAAAATATCAAACTAAAAAAAAATGAGTTTATAGGTGTCAATCCCACAGATATCTCCAAACTAAAATTTTCTAAGTTTAAATTACCCATGGACAAATTGGTAATACAACAAACCGTGTCTTTTCAAAATAAAAAAGGATTCAATACGCATAGATTATTGCGAGCAATTGATAATAACACTTTACTGAGCAAACTCCCCCTTTCAGAGCAAGGAAATGAAAATGACACCATGATTTCGGCTGATATACTCTGTGAAATTTTTAAGGATTATCCGAAAGTCATTGAAAACACAAAACAGTTATTAAGCAATTGTACCATTGATTTTGATTTTAAAAATAATATCCCAAAAAATCAAAAAACCTATACCGGCAATGAAGACTTAGATTTTCGTTTGATGCGTAAATTGGCTTATAAGGGATTAGAATATCGTTATAAAAAATTAGGAACTCGTATTTTCAATCGACTTGAAAAAGAGCTCGAAATTATTAAGGAAAAACAGTTTGTTTCCTATTTTCTAATCAATTGGAAAATATTAAAATATGCAAGAAGCAAGAACTATTATTATGTTGGCAGAGGAAGCGGAGCAAACAGTATTATTGCTTATCTTTTACGTATTACCGATGTTGACCCTATTGAATTGGATTTATATTTTGAACGATTTATCAATTTATACAGAAAAAATCCTCCCGATTTTGATATAGATTTTTCCTGGCGAGATAGAGATGATATTACACATTTTATTTTCAATACATTTAAAAATACTTCCCTGATCACCGTTTATAACACCTTTAAATATAAGGCTTCTGTACGCGAACTAGGTAAAGTATTTGGATTGCCTAAAGAAGAGATCGATAAACTTTCTAAGGCTCAATTTCAGGTGCATCAATTAGATCATTTATCTAAATTGGTTATTGCCTATAGCAAACTCATTCAAGGTTTTCCAAACTACTTAGGAATACATGCAGGAGGTATTTTAATTTCTGAAAAGCCCATCAATTATTATACAGCTACTTTTTTACCTCCTAAAGGTTTTTCTACCACTATGTTTGATATGGTTGTAGCGGAGGATATTGGTTTGTATAAATTTGATATTTTAAGTCAGCGAGGTTTGGGAAAAATTAAAGAAGCTGTTGAAATTGCTCATTATAACAAACCTCATGAACCGCCTATTGATATCCACGACATCAAAAGATTCAAGGAAGATAAAAAAATAAAACACCTCTTAAGAAATGCCAAGGCCATAGGTTGCTTTTATGTTGAATCTCCTGCGATGCGCATGTTATTAAAAAAATTACAGGTAGATAACTACTTGGGATTGGTAGCAGCAAGTTCAGTAATCAGGCCCGGTGTTGCCAAATCGGGAATGATGCGTGAATATATTTTAAGGTACCGTAACCCAAAACGAAGAAAAGATGCTCATCCCATATTATTAAAAATTATGCCGGAAACTTATGGAGTTATGGTTTATCAAGAGGATGTTATTAAAGTAGCACATTATTTTGGAGGGTTGACTCTGGGAGAAGCAGATATGCTACGCCGGGGGATGTCGGGAAAATTCAGATCGAGAGCAGAATTTTTAAAAGTAAAAGAGCAATTTTTTGCAAATTGTAATCAAAAAGGACATTCTTATGACCTGACTGCTGAAATATGGCGACAAATAGAAAGTTTTGCAGGCTATGCTTTTGCCAAAGGGCATTCTGCATCGTACGCGGTAGAAAGTTATCAGAGTTTATTTTTAAAGGCCTATTATCCGCTTGAATATATGGTGGCTACCATCAATAATTTTGGTGGATTTTACAGGGTAGATCTATATGTACATGAAGCCAGAATGCATGGTGCAATTATTCATCCTCCAACTATCAATAAAAGCAATTATGAGGCTCGCATTGAAGGAAATCATATTTATTTAGGATTTATATTACTGCATTCCTTTGAATCTTTAAATGCTAAAAAAATAGTGCTTGAAAGGATAAAAAATGGAACCTATCGTGATTTAGACGATTTTATTGATCGTATACCTATTTCTATTGAGCAGATCTCTATTCTCATTAAAATAAATGCATTTAAATTTACGGGGAGAAATAAGCGCGAACTCTTGTGGGAAGCCTATATGAAAATCAATAAAGTAAGTTTGACCGAGCATATTACAACGCTATTTAAAAGCGAAAAAATTACCTATAAAACACCTCAACTATCTTGTTCAAAGTATGAAGATGCTTTTGATGAAATAGAATATCTGGGTTTTCCATTATGCAATCCTTTTGAATTGACAACTAACAAAATAAAGCATTTTATATTTGCCAAAGACCTATTAAACCATGTCAATAAGACTATCAATATCTACGGCTATTACGTAACCATAAAAAATACTTCCACACATAAGGGAGACCACATGTATTTTGGAACTTTTTTAGATAAAAAAGGAGATTATATTGATACAGTACATTTTCCACCTGTAGCCAAAAAGTATCCTTTTAGAGGAAGAGGCGTATATCAACTAACCGGCAAAGTAATGGAAGAATTTGATTGCGTAAGTATTGAAATTAGCTATATGAAAAAGTTGGATATTATACAAGATCCCCGTTATGCAGATGAACCAAAAGAGTTAGTATAAAAATTTTCAACCGTAGCGCTGTTATACTTTTGCCACAGCTCTACCTCGCCCATAGCTTTCGCTATGTCGTGTCTTGTACAAAGAGAAAATAGCAGCAAAAATTTAGTTAACTAATTTAATAACCACCACATTAGTGTCATGATAAATGCGAATGAAAGAAATATTTTACACATGGATTTGGATACATTTTTTGTGTCTTGTGAACGTTTAATCGACAGCAAATTAAATGACAAACCTGTTTTAATTGGAGGCACTTCTGACAGAGGGGTTGTAGCATCTTGCAGTTATGAAGCTCGTAAATTTGGCATTCATTCTGCTATGCCTATGCGTATGGCCAAACAATTATGCCCTGAAGCTATTATATTACGCGGTAATTCGGGGGTTTATTCTAAGTTTTCCAATTTAGTAACTGATGTTATTAAAGATAGTGTTCCACTTTATGAAAAATCATCCATTGATGAATTTTATATTGACCTATCCGGAATGGATCAATTTTTCGGTTGTCATCAATTGGCTACAGAATTAAGGAGTAAAATAATTACCGAAACAGGCTTACCCATTTCTTTTGGTTTATCTATCAATAAAACCGTTTCGAAAATAGCTACAGGAGAGGCAAAACCTAATAATCAAATAAGAATAGTCAACGGTAAGGAAAAACCGTTTTTAGCCCCTTTATCTGTAAGGAAAATTCCTATGGTAGGAAAAGTAACTTACAAATCATTGTGTGATTTGGGGATCAAAAAAATTAAAACCGTACAAGAAATGCCTCATCAGATGATGTCTAAAGTTTTGGGTAAAAATGGGATTTCTATTTGGAGAAAAGCTAATGGAATTGATAACACACCTGTTATTCAATACCAGGAAAGAAAATCTATTTCTACCGAAAGAACCTTTGATAAAGATACTACTGATGTTATAAAATTGAAAACAATTCTTACTGCAATGGCCCAGGAATTAGCTTATCAATTAAGAAATGGAAACAAATTAACAGCTTGTATTTCTGTTAAAATCAGATATTCCGATTTTCAAACCTATACCATGCAAAAAAGAATCGCCTATAGTGCAGCTGATCATTCCATTTTTCCGGTTGTATTTAATTTATTTAAAAAATTATACCAACGAAGATTATTGGTAAGGTTGATCGGAATAAATTTTAGTCATTTGGTGGAAGGAGGGCATCAAATCAATCTGTTTGAAGATTGCAGTAAAACCATCAATTTATATCAGGCAATGGATAAAATGAGAAAAAGATATGGTAACAAAGCTGTCATAAACGCCACCGGTTTAGGAGCGAAAAGTATAGGAAGAGGCAACCCTTTTACAGGTGAAGCACCTCCCTTATTAGCTAATAGAAGAAAATGATCTAAAAAAATAAGATGATTTTTATTTTTACAAATGTTAGTTAGCTAACATATTAAAAATAATAGATTAAATAACTTTGGATCAATTCTTAAATTAACTATTATGAAAAAATTATTATCTTTTACTTTATTATTGACCTTATTATTAGCAACAACAAGTTGCACTGTTGGAGAAGATGATGCAATTTTCTTAGAAGAAAGTAGCACATCACTCATGAAGCAATTATCAAATCCTTCTCTGTCAAAGGGATTGCCACAACCACCAATTTGGGCAGACGGTATTTTATACTCAGGAATTGTTGCCAAGGCAAAATTCAAGCCTGAAAGCGATCCTTTTGATGAATTGTATGTGATGCCAGATGGAGATGGTAATTTTCCTTTTAAAGGTGGTGTACCGTTAATTTCAGATTCCAAACCAGGAGATCAGGACTATAACGGAGGTCGCTGGCATTTAAATGTTTTAAAAGAGGGTGTTGATCCCGCAAAATATTCCGGAGCCAGCAGCGATACAGAACTTGATTCAGATGATTTTAATTATACCAATATGTATTTTTCATGTCCACTAAGGCCCAGAAAAAATTAGTCAGCCTTTAAACCTGAGTTTATAAAACAAAACCCAACCTATTAATCAAAGGGTTGGGTTTTTTCAATCATCTATTTTTATTCGCTTCCTGAAGAGATTCTCTTCGCTCAATATCTTTACTTACCAAACGCATTTCGCCATAGGTAAATTTATCATTTATTTTATTTTTAAGATCCGACAAACCTTCAAACTTTGTAGTCTCCATTATTTTTTTAAGCTCCAGGTACTTATTTTTCGGTATGATGTCTGTGACTTCCAATTCTCCATTTGCAACATATTTTGCAAGATGACCTTCTATAGTGGAAATAACCAAGCCTCTTTTATTAGCTATTTCGCCAATCGTCAATCCGCCCTTAAATAATTTAAACGAAATTTCATTTGTTTCTCCCTTTTTAGTGTTTGCTTTTTCTCTAATATCTTCTTTTGTTTCAATGGCACTTTTGCTACAGTATTCTTTTATTAATTTAATAATTTCAATTCCATATTTTTGTACCCTGATTTTTCCCATTCCGTTAATGGAGCGTAGTTGTTTTAGTGTTGTAGGTAGTTCCTCGCACATTTCAAATAGCGATCTTTGCGTAAAAATCTGGTAACGCTCCACATCTTCACTTTCGGCAAAAACAGATCGCAATTCTCTCAATTCAGAAAACAATCCAGTATGTTCAGTTGTTGTGGTATATTCTTTTTTAATAGTAGGAGCATTGCTTTTTTGCAAGACAGCCTTTGCACGTAATTCCAAATATTTTCGAGTCGAAAATCCCTCCTCTTTCAAACCTTGGAGGCAAAACAATTTATTCATTAATTGATCTTCCAAACCTTTTAACTGCTTTTTAAAGTCCTTATGAACCGTTTTATTTTCTGTAGAATAGGTCAGCTTCTCAAATGGAATTTTTATTTTTTCCTCGGTATGCAGAACAAAATAGTTTAGTGCCTTATTAATACGATCCAGAATCATAGCATTCTTTTCAGGTTCCAATATTTCGGTACTCAATTTTTTTATTTGAATTCCAAAACTGTTCCCTATTTTCAATAGCTTAATGATTCCATCATCCTTTATAATTGTTAATGGTTCGATTATATTTCCTTTTAAACTGCTTTTATTATTATAATAAATGTCTATCAAACGTTTTACCGGATATAATAATGAATAATAATTAAATAATTCATTGATGAGGTTCAATTGATAAATTTTTTGAGATTCATTTAATATCTCTGTACCGGGTGAATTTTCTTCTACTCTTTTATTAAAAGAAGCTACTCTTGAATCGTTGATAATACTGTTCTCATCAATCTTGCTTTTTAATACAATTCCTTCAAGGGTTCTACATCTGCTCAATGCCACATAAGTTTGTCCATGGGCAAAAGATGCTTTGGCATCAATAATTGCTTTTTCAAATGTAAGACCTTGACTTTTATGAATGGTAATGGCCCAGGCAAGTCTCAGGGGAACTTGTGAAAAAGATCCAACAATATTTTCCGAGATTTCTTTCGTTTCCTGATGAATGGAATAATTCACATTTTCCCATATTTCCGGAGAACACACAATCTCAAAATCATCATCCGGGCAACGAACTGTTATTTCTTCCTTGTTTAAATGAATTATTTTTCCAATTTTTCCATTAAAATATCTTTTTTCAGGTGAACTATCATTTTTAATAAACATCACTTGTGCTCCTACTTTGAGTTCTAACTCTTCGTTTGTTGGAAAAGAATATTCCGGAAATTTGCCTTCAACCTTTGCCGTATAACAAAAACTTTTACTTTTTGTTTTTTCTAGTTCAAGAAGGTTCATATTATTGGCCCTATTATTATGGGTTGTCAGGGTAATATATCCTTCATCATTGGCCGGCGCGAAATTAGGCAAGTATCTTTCATTTAGATCATCAGCTGATTTTTGACTCAGTTTATTATTTCTAATTTCATTTAGAATTCCAATAAATTTATCATTGTCCTGCCTGTAAATATGCTTCAATTCGATACTAATAGCATTGCATTGCTGAAAAGTCTTACTACTGAAAAAATAAGGAGTTTTATAGTATGGCCTTAATAATTCCCATTCATTGTCTTTTACCACAGGGGAGAGTTGCTGTAAGTCGCCAATCATCAATACTTGTACTCCTCCAAAAACTTTATTTCTATCTTTATAACGTCTTAAAACTTGATCGATGCCATCGAGTAAATCAGCTCGAACCATGCTAATTTCATCGATAATTAATAAATCCAAGGACCTAATAATATCAATTTTATTTCTATTGAATTTTCTCTTAAAATTTTCATTGATATTTTTGAATTGCCCCTCTTCGGGTAAAATCGGTCCAAAAGGCATTTGGAAAAAGGAATGTATCGTAACTCCTCTGGCATTAATTGCTGCTACACCTGTTGGAGCCACAACTACTAATCTTTTTAAGGAATCAGTTTTGATACTGTGCAAAAAGGTAGTTTTTCCTGTTCCTGCTTTTCCTGTTAAAAAAATAGATCTATCTGTTTTATTAACAAAATCAGAGGCTAATTCAAGTTCTGAATTTTTAAGCATTTTATTATCAATGAAAGTTCATTTTATTTTAAACAAAAATAATGAATAAGATATAACTTTCTAGGTTGGTTTGAAAATAGATTTTCAAGAGGTTAGGAATCTAACAATAAATAGCCAATTCACCATTGAAATAGTCTCAATAAAAAATATTTATTATAGATTAAATATGCATAAAGCAGGTTTAAAAAAACTGGTAGTAAATTATCCTCTCAAGCAGAGATTGCATTTTTTGTAAAAGCAGAAAAAATAATATCACAAAATGATGAGTGATTGTAAAATAATATCAATCTGTTTTGTTTATTATTTAAAATTAATGGCAAATCTTTAATAACATCAAGAAAGTATTAGCTGTTAAGAAATTTTAATTCAGTACAATTTTTTTTACTAAATATTGATCAACATTAAATAGACGTACAAAATAAACACCTTTGGTTAGATTAGAAAGATTCGCCTCATAAAACCCATTTGATTCTTTAGGCATCACATCTTTATATACTAAACTTCCATTTAAACTTATTAATTCAAGATTTAAATCATTATTTAATTCATTCACATTGATTTTAATCATTCCTTTTGAAGGATTTGGATAAACAGTAATGTCATTGGTAAAATTGTTTTCTGGTAATGAGGAAATATTACAATTTTCAACTGAAATAGTTACGGTATCCACATCTGCAACACCTCCTCTGGAAGCAGTAAGTTTGTAGGTTGTTGTTCTCTTAGGATTCACATCGATACTTACATCTGTATCACCTGTACTCCAAATATAAGAATCACCACCACTTGCATTAAGTACCACACTCTCCCCTAAACAAATAGAAATATCATCTCCTGCAAACGCAACTGCCGGTGGCGGATTAGTAATCTTTGAATTAACTGTGACTTTAACAATGGCTGTATCTTCACATCCATTTTCATTTACCGTAACAGTATATTTTTTTGTCGAACTAGGACTTACAACAATACTTTTAGAAGTTGCACCTGTACTCCATTTAAATTTTGAACCACCAGTAGCTGTTAATTTTATGCTTTCAGATTCTTCTATAGTCTTATCGGAACCTGCATTTGCAGTTACATTATTTACTGTAACAATAACATCATCTATATCTGAAATTGATCCATCTGAAACTGTTACTGTATATGTTTTTGTTGATGTTGGACTAACGGTTATTTGCTTGGTTGTTTCCCCATTACTCCATTCATAAGATGAGCCTCCACTTGCTTCCAGGATAGTGTTGGATCCTTTACAAATAAAAACATCTTTTCCTGCATCTGCCTTCAACGAACTGGTACCCTTTTCAATCAAAATTAGAATTTTAGAAGTATAAGGCTCAAGATTTATACTGCCATTATATTGGTTACCATTTAAATCTTCCCAAACACCATTTAAATCGATATTCTGATTTTTGTTCTCTTTATTATAAATTAGCTGAGATCTTGATTCAGGGGTTTGAGGTTTCCATTTTAAATTACCATTATTAGATTTAGAATCTTGCCCTGACATTCCTTGCCATTCAGTCAAGGTTTTATTGACACCTTTAATTGAATTAGTTTTCAATCTCATCATTTTATCAAAATATGGATTCCAATATTTATTATTGTTAAAACTACCAAAATCATAATGACTCCAATTCCCATTTCTTAATTTCAAAACCGGAACATTTGTTTTAAGCAGAAAAACTTCATTATTTGTAATAACATTATTGACCATTTCTCCATTACCACCTCTGTAATCCTCAACCAATGAGAGTCCTTCTTCTCTTGAATTATATATATGATTTCCATTTAAGGTAATTCCCTTTGTATTATGTAAAAAAATACCGTAATAAGTATTAGAGATTGTATTATCTATAACTTTCATATTTTTACTTCTATCGTCATTATAGATACCAGATGCGAACCATTTATTACCCAAATCACGATTCGTAATTATATTGTTTTTAATAATACTTCCATCTAATGTTGTGCCAGAAAATGTATTTGACTGACTATAGATGGCCCCTCCATCATGTGCTGTTAAACAAAAATCTTTAATGAAATTATTTTCTACGGTGGTATTTGCTCCATAAATTCTTACCCCATTATATCCTATTTTAACAAGCGAATTATGTGACATTTTATGATTCATCCCATGTAGCCTTATTGCATGAACTATATCAAAATTTCTTGAAGTTGCTTGTTTTAGGATTCCATGTTCATAAATAGTATTCTTATTTACATTTGAATTTGAACTCGTTGAATGGGTTTGGTTATGATTAATGTCAATGGCATTTTGCATACCCCCTTTAAAATAATTATTCTCAACTATTGTGTTTGAACTAACAATTGTATAAACTCCAGTTTCGTAACAATATATAAATTCATTATTTTTAATTTTTAAGAAATTACTTTTACGAGCTTTAATTCCTTGCTTCGTATAATACTTAAAACTAAGCCCCGTTATGGAAATATTGTCACTATCGTTAATATCTATTCCAGTAGCATCGAGTGTATTACCAATTATATTTGTTGGAGTTGAAGGCGAGTTAATAAATAATTTATTCTTTTCATAAATCCATTCTCCACTCGAATCCATCAAATCATAATCATTAATCACAAAGAAAAAATCACCAACATCTGCACCATTTGATGGGGCTTTTGATAATGTTACTTGTCCTGTACTACTATTGAAGCCAACTATTTTACAGCTGGTAAATCTCCAATCGGCTCCTTGGATTTGAGCACTAGCTCCAACTATATTTGGAAATCCAATCAAATTTGAACATTTGAATATTGTATTACTAACCTTAGAAGTTATTTTGTAATAATTAGATTGTGGTGAAAAGTCACTTACAATTTTTGGGTATCTTGCCTGACTTAAAACATTTTTATCCTTAAAAACTTGATGTATTATTTCTGTTGAGGGTGATTCCCAAATGTTGTTTCCTATGTTTGTCCACCCTTCTATTTTTTTTCCACCGGTTAAGGTCGCTTTTCCAGTACCATAACTGGTGAAGGTAATTCCATTTCTATTGTTAACAAGAATACTACCATAAAATATGTCTCCTCCTTTAAAGGCAATTACATCTCCTGAAAAGAAGATATTCATTTTATCATTTACTTTCTTTAATGTTTTCCAGGCTGTTGATTC
>JAUXGV010000172.1 GCA_030621915.1 Flavobacteriaceae bacterium | reverse complement strand
TAAATCTATTCAATTGGCTTCGGCTTTTTTGGAACTTGGTTTAGTGTATGAAGATAAAGTGGCTATTTTATCCGAGGCAAAAACTGATTGGGTAATTGCCGAATTTGCAACACTTTATATGGGCGCAATTTCTGTTCCTCTTTCCATAAAACTTTTACCGGATGAGGTTCCTTTTAGGGTGAATCATTCCGATTCGAAACTTTTTATTATTTCTGAAAACACTTTGGAGAAAGTCATCAGTCAATGGAAATTGTATGAATATTCTGAGTTGAAATTGATTATTTTAGATCGGGCCTCCGAAAAAATTAGCAAGATTTGTGAAGACGCAGATTTTGATGAAAATGAATTGCTATTTATTGATGACCTTTACAAACTGGGCCGCGAAAGAATGGATCAAAATCTGCCGATTATTAAGGAGATTGAAGAGAAAATTCTAGAAGATGATGTGGTCACAATTTCTTATACTTCCGGTACTACTGGAAACCCGAAAGGAATCATGCTGACGCATTTGAATTATTATTCTAACAGTCATCAGGCAGTAATGACCTTTCAAATTCACGAATTTATTTCCACTTTAATTATACTCCCTACAGACCATTGCTTTGCGCATACGGTTGGGATTTATACAGCTTTGGTAAAAGGTATCTCACTTCATTTTGTCGATGCCCGAGGAGGAGGTTTGAATGCCTTAAAAAATATTCCTATCAATTTGATGGAGGCGAATCCGAATTTTTTACTAACGGTACCCGCATTAACCAGTAATTTTATCAATAAATTTAAAGAGGGTATTCGAGCCAAAGGATCCTTTATTGAAGGAGTTTTTAATAGGGGTGTAGAGGCAGGTATCAAACGAAATGGAGATGGATTTAACAAACCAAATTTATGGATTCAAATAAGTACTTTTTTTAATTTTAAAATTGCAGATTTATTGATTTTTAAAAAGTTGAAATCAATTTTCGGATCTAACATTGAATTTTTTGTCGGAGGAGGAGCCTTATTAGATATCAAACAACAACAATTTTATCAGGCTATTGGGGTTCCAGTATATCAAGGCTATGGGTTGACTGAAGCGGCTCCCATTATTTCCACCAATACCCCTTATGATCATAAAATGGGAACTTCTGGTAAAGTTTTGGAAAATATTATATGTAAGATTTGTGATGAAAATGGGTTGGAGGTAGCACAAGGAGTAAAAGGTGAAATTGTTGTCAAGGGAGATAATGTGATGAAGGGGTATTATAAAAATAAAGAAGCTACCCATGAAACTTTAAAAGACAATTGGTTGTATACCGGGGATTTGGGATATATGGATCAGGATGATTATTTGGTGGTGGTTGGAAGGGAAAAGGCCCTATTAATTTCTGAGGATGGGGAAAAATACTCTCCTGAGGAGATAGAAGAAGCCATTATCAACAGTTCATCTTTTATTCAACAGGTGATGATTTATAATGATCACAGAAAATATACCACTGCATTAATAACTTTACAAATTCCAAATGTTCAGCAATGGGTCAAGGATCAACAGTTAAATTCTTATGACAAAATAGTAGATCAAATTAAAATGGAAATGTTGTTATTTGAAAAACAACCAGAATTCAAAGGGAAATTTCCAAAAAAATGGGTACCCTCACGGTTTCAAATTATTGAAGAAGAATTTTCCGAAGCCAATAAAATGATCAATTCTACCTTAAAAATGGTAAGGCATCACATTACTGAAGCCTATCAGGAGCGTTTGGAACTTATGTATGGGATGGATGCTCATCAAATGGGTTTGCAGGAGAATAAGTCAATTTTGTCAAACATCTTTAAACTAAAATGTTAAAGAACTCAGTGTATTTGAATTAAAATCTGTTCTACTATTATTTTAGTGGAATATTTGTTTTATGTCCTCATGCCGGACTGGCATATCATTTTTTTCTTGATAAAAAAATGAAACAAAAAAATCAAGGCTTACAATAATTCAATAACCTAAATTTTAGATAACCTAAGTGCAGCCGAGTGATTTTCGAGCAAGCTCTCAACCCTGCTTGCCGGCAGGCAGGTTCTCGGTTTTACTAAGGTTCTATTTTATTTAGAACAGTAAATTCTTGAATGCCACCCCAAAACAAACAATATCAAATAATTTTCATGTGTCTTCCCATAAAATTCACGATAGAACCTTAAAAGCTGTATCGAATTGATCCTGCCAAATGTCTACCCAAACCATCAACTCCAGATCCATGAACCCGATATGCCGTGTTAAAGATATTATTAAAGGCCAAATTGAAGCCTAATTTTTTCCAACCAATTCCTGATTTTAAGTTGACCACAACCCATCCAGGAGTTCCGTCCTCGGGAATTCGATGATCATCCTTATCACCTCCTGAAAGTCGATCTTGCTTGGCTGCTGCAAGGGTTTGCATAATTAGAAACATTGTTTTTTTATCGTACCTCACAGAAAAATCTCCAAATAGTGGAGGGATTCTCCTAAAGGGTTCATCCTTGGAGATATTTTCTCCATAAGAATAGGTCAGACTACCTTTTAGTGAAAAATTTGTTAGGAATTTTTTCTGTAGTTCTATCTCAAAACCGGTTATTTTAACTTTTCCCACATTGGATTTTTTATAAACCTTAGAACCATTAAGACTGTCTTTTCCATTAAATGTTGTTGGAACTCTATCAATTAAATCTTTTATGCGAGTGTGGAAATAGGCCAAATTCAAACTAAAGGTTTCTCGAGTAATTTTATAGCCCAATTCAAAATTCGTGGAACTTTCTGGATCCAAATCATTGGCGGGTACTTCTATTCCATAATCAAAATCACCTAAGGAACTTATATCACTAATATTCGGTGCCCTGAAGGCCGTATTGGCAGCCAGGTATAAATGATCGGAACCGATCAAATAATTAACACTTGTATTCCAAACCAAGGAAGAACTGGATTGATCTAAAGAATCAAATAATTCATCCTCCAACTGAATTAATGTGTAATTATACCGCCATCCTAATTGAAAGCTCCATTTGTTGATGAGGTATAAATAGGTATTATAAAAAGCAGCAGTTAATGCGTTGGAACCATCAGGATACAATCCCCTCGAAGTGGTTATGGCATTATCACTTAAAGTATTTGTAAGCGTTCTAGAACTATGAATCCAGTCATAATAAAAATCAAAGCCTGCAATCGTTTCTATTTTATCAATTAACAAAGCATTTAATTGTGTGTTAAAACCAAATGTTGATATATCATCTCTTTCATTTTTGTTGATTTCCTGATCGTTTTTTTTGGTATCTCTTTCTTCATTGGATTCCTGAAAGGAGCCAGTTATTTCAAATTTATGTATAAAAGAAGATTGAAAATATTTCACATATCTTAGATAGGTCAATTGTCTTTGTTGTAATGTAAAATTGTAATATTCATAATTTCTTTGAGTCACCTGGTCATATCGAGGCACTTCATCCTGTCTGAGCCATTGATAATTGAGGATAAGATGACTGTTGTTATCAAATTTAAATTTCCCCTTGAACATAAAATCCTTTTCCTTATAACCTGACGGACTTTGAAGTCCCAGTCCTTCCCCTGCATAACTATCACCAAAATTACGGATGCTCCCGTTGGTAATAAATTCAAAATTCTGATAGTTGGCGCCAAGTTCAAGGCCACTGGTATATTCCATATCATTTGTCATGGCTTGAATGAATGCCTTACCAACTATTTTTTTATGAGAATTTAGAGAGGTATTTTTAGTATTGATATTGATGGTTCCTCCAATGGCATCAGAACCATATAGGGTAGAACCGGCTCCTCTCAGTACTTCAATAGAACCCACCGAAAAAGGAGATATAGTATTGAAATATTGATTGGGCCCATACCTGAAAGTACTATTATTCAATCGAATACCATCAATAAGTGTTAAAACATAATTCCCGGTTAATCCTCTTACAAAGGGTGATCCTCCTCCATGATTTGTTTTTTGCATCCAAACCCCTGGTGTTCCCATCATAGATTCGGCCATAGATCTTGAAACATTTTCTTGAATTTCTGTATCAGAAAGTGTAGATATAGAAGCTGATTGTGAAAAATTTGGAAGCTGATTTTTGGTCACATTTAATTGCACTTCATTCAGTGATATTGCTGCATTTTTTAAATAAACAACAAGTTTATTTTTAAAACTCTTGGTTTCAATTTTAATTTCCTGATAACCGATGTGCGAAATTAAAAGAACTAAACTATTTGTAGTGATTTTAAAATTTCCTTGACGATCGCTATAACTTCCTTCATCGCCTTTATTTTCTTTAATATGAACTCCTTCAATAGGTTGATTGGTTATTGCGTCAAGAATAGTGCCTTCGATAGCTTGTGAGTTTGATGAAAGAGTGATTAATAGAAAGATGAGTAAAGGAAAATAAAATTTCATTCGATTATCTATAATTTAGAAAGCTGTAAACTTAATAAAATTCGATTTTTTAATTTGGAAATAAATCCAAAAAAAAAGATCCAATTACAAATTGAACCTTTTTTAATTTAAACACTTATTAAAGCTTAAGAAGAATAAGCATCGTCATGAACATTAGCCACAGCTCTACCTGAGGGGTCATTCATATTTTTAAAGGCTTCATCCCATTCCAATGCGATTTTTGTACTACATGCAACCGAAGCTTCCTGAGGGACACATAAAGCGGCAGTATCCGATGGGAAATGCTCAGCAAAAATAGAACGGTAATAAAACTCTTCTTTGGAAGTAGGTGTTTGAATTGGAAATTTATATTTGGCATTATCCAATTGGTTGTCAGTTACTTCAGTTTCAACAACTTCTTTCAAAGTATCAATCCAGCTATATCCAACCCCATCTGAGAATTGTTCTTTTTGTCTCCATGTAACACTTTCAGGTAAATAACTTTCAAATGCTTTGCGAATCACCCATTTTTCCATTCGTTCTCCATTAATCATTTTATCTTCAGGATTGATTCGCATGGCCACATCTATAAATTCTTTGTCTAAGAATGGTACACGGCCTTCAATACCCCAGGAAGCCAATGATTTATTGGCACGTAAGCAATCATACATATGAAGCTTGTCTAATTTACGTACTGTTTCTTCATGAAACTCCCTTGCATTTGGCGCCTTGTGAAAATATAAATAACCACCAAATAATTCATCTGCTCCTTCACCCGACAATACCATTTTCACGCCCATAGATTTAATAACTCTTGCCATTAAATACATAGGTGTCGAGGCTCTGATTGTTGTAATATCATAGGTTTCAAGATTGTAAATTACATCTTTGATGGCATCCAAACCTTCCTGGATGGTAAATTCTATTTCGTGATGGACTGTTCCAATATGATCTGCTACTAATTGAGCAGCTGCCAAATCCGGTGAGCCTTTTAATCCTACAGAAAAAGAATGCAATTGTGGCCACCAGGCAGCTTGTTGATCATCTGATTCAATCCTTTTTTCAGCATATTTTTTTGCAATGGCCGAAGTAACGGATGAATCCAAACCTCCTGAAAGTAGTACTCCATATGGTACATCTGACATTAACTGACGGTGAACAGCAGCTTCCAGAGCATCATGTAATTCATCAATACTTGTTTGGTTTTCTTTTACAGCTTCAAAATCTGTCCATTCTCTATTATACCATTTTACCAATTCACCCTTTTTACTTGAAAGATAGTGACCCGGAGGGAATAGCTCTATTTTTGTACAAACTCCTTCTAAGGCTTTTAGTTCAGAAGCCACATAAAAAGTACCGTTTTTATCCCAGCCCATATATAAGGGAATGATTCCCATATGATCTCTGGCAACAAAATATTCATCCTTTTCTGCATCATAAAGAGCGAATCCGAATATTCCGTTCATTTCATCTATAAAATCAACACCTTTTTCTTTGTAAAGCGCTAATATGATTTCGCAATCAGACTCTGTTTGAAAATTATACTTTCCTTCAAATTGTTTTCTTAACTCTCTATGGTTATATATTTCACCATTGGCAGCTAAAATCAATTTTTTATCCTCACTAAATAAAGGTTGTTTACCTGATACTGGGTCAACAATTGATAATCTTTCATGCGCCAAAATGGCTTTTTCATTACTGTATATTCCGCTCCAGTCCGGTCCACGATGACGGATCTTTTTAGACATCTCTAATAATTGAGGTCTTAATTCTTCTGATTTATCTTTTAAATCAAATGCACATACAATTCCACA
>JAUXGV010000087.1 GCA_030621915.1 Flavobacteriaceae bacterium | reverse complement strand
TTTGGGTGTTCATGCCTTAGATGCCAATGCCTTTATTGAAGGTCAGGTAATAATTAATGAGACCGAACTTAAATTTGAAAGAAGAAGTGTCTCTACCATAATCCCATTACCAAATATTGGGTTGTGGTATTATTATGCCCCAAATACAAAGTGGGCATTTATAGCCAGAGCAGATTGGTTTAGCCTCACAATTAATGAATATTCTGGGAGTTTATATGACATTTCACCTGGAATTAAATACCAATTTTTTAAAAACTTTGGACTTGGTATTGATTATCGATATTTTTATTTAAAAGCAAATGTGAATGAAGACAATTGGGACGGGGAATTTAATATGGGATTTAAGGGGCCAATAATCTCCTTACATGCGAATTTTTAACAGAACAACTAAATCAAGATTATGTTGATGAATTAAAGTTTTACTAACTTAGATGCCTTCAATAATTCAATTATGAAATTCAAATTTTCAATATTCATTGCAGTTTTAGCGATCGTTTTAAGTTGCTCAAAACCTGATAATAGTCCTGAATTTGTTAAAAATACGACAGGTCGTTATCTTTTTAATTCTGATGCTATCATTGAAGTTTATTTTGATAAAAATGATCTTTATTTGAAGTGGCATGGAGCAGACAGAATCAAACCCATGAAATTAAATGATGATACTTTTTTTGTTAAAGAAATGAACGAAAAAATTCAATTTGTTTCAAACCCAGGTGACAAAAATCTATATATTTCGATAGTTCCCAAAGAGAATGACACTGCTATTGGGTATAATTATAGAAAGTTAACATCAGAAGAACATATTCCAAGATATTATTTAAAAAACAAAGAATATGATAAGGCTTTAAAAGGGTATTTGGCAATTAAACAAAAAGATTCATTAGATTCAAGTATTAAAGAATTTTATTTCAATTCCAAAGGATATGATGAATTGGGTAAAAATAATTTCGAAGATGCCATTCATATTTTTGAAATCAACGCTGCATTATTTCCTAAAAGCTCAAATGTTTTTGATAGCTTGGGAGAGGCCCACTTGAAAAATGGTGATACGATTCAGGCAATTAATAATTATAAAAAATCCTTGTCTTTTGATTCTGGAAATAGGAGAATCAAAAGGCAAATTGAAAAACTTGAATTAAGTCATAAATGATGGAAAAACTTAAATATCCAATTGGAAAATATCAAATTCCACAAAATATTTCAAATGTCGAACTAATAAATTGGATTGAAATTATTGAAAATCATCCAAAAAAAATTAATTTACTTGTAGAAAATTTAAGTGAAGAACAATTGGACACTCCTTATCGGCCTGAAGGATGGACAATTAGACAAGTTTTACATCATTTAGGAGATAGTCACACCAATAGTTATATAAGATTTAAATGGACATTGACCGAAAACCAACCTATTATCAAAGCCTATTCTGAGGCCAAATGGGCAGAGTTAGAGGATACCAAATCGGCACCTATTAATCTTGGTTTAAATTATTTATTTGCTTTGCATGGTAAATGGGTTTATTTACTTAAAAGTCTTACAGAAGAAGATTTAAAAAAATGCTTCATACATCCTGAATCAAACGAAAAGGTTTCACTGGCACAAAATATCGGATTATATGCCTGGCATTGCGAACATCATTATGAACATATCAATCGGTTAATAATCAAGGAAAATTGGAAATAAATGCAATTTTTACAAATTAGCATGAATTTAATAAAAGATTAGAATCTCCATGAGAATCAATTTATAATTCATTTCTGATAAAATTTTATTTCCACTTAATATTACATCCAATACTTGGTTTTTGCTTGAATGTAAGTTCCTCATCATTAATTACACAATCCAAAGCATGTCTTATATCCTTGCCCGTAACCGGAATTCCGTTTCCAAGACGAGAATCATCCAGTTGACCGCGATATCTTAATCGCAAGTTTTTATCAAATACATAAGAATCCGGTGTACAAGCCGCATCAAACAATTTTGCAACTTCTTGTGTTTCGTCATACAAATAAGGGAAAGGATATTTTAAATCTGTAGCTACTTTGTACATCAAATCTGGACTGTCTTGTGGGTAATTAACTACATCATTTGAAGAGATAGCGATAAAGGATACTCCTTTTTCCCTATAATCATTTCCTATTCGAACCAGTTCTTCATTTACATGAACTACAAATGGGCAATGATTACAAATAAAAAATATTACGGTCGCTTTCGTTCCTTTTAAATTTTGAAGAGAAAGAATTTTTTTTGAAACTGTATCAAAAAGCTCAAAATTTGTAGCTTCTGTATCCAATGGTAACATATTTGAAAGAGTTCCTGACATATTAAATTTATTTGTAGATTTATCATTCAAAAATACAAATTAAACGAAGACTTTTTCATCAAATATATTTTGAAATCTGTAAAAAATGCAAAAAGAAACAATATCATTTGAGGATTTTAATAAAATCGACCTTCGTATTGGAACAATCATTGAAATTAAGGACTTTCCCAAAGCGAGAAACCCTTCTTATCAGTTAAAAATTGATTTCGGTAAACTGGGTATTTTTAATTCAAGTGCACAAATTACTAAGTTGTATTCAAAAGAAGATTTATTAAACAAACAAATAATTGCCATTATAAATTTTAAATCGAAACAAATTGCCAATTTCAAAAGTGAATGCTTAATTTTAGGCATCCAAAACGGTGAAGAAGTGGTTCTATTGAAATCTTTGAAAAAGGTTCAAAATGGGACTAGGGTCTCCTAAATTTAATTTTCAAAAATGCATATTAACAAATTACAACAATTGTCTGACAACCTTCAGGGAGAATTAAAATTTGACAATTTACATAAGGGAATCTATGCAACAGATGCATCTGTCTATAGAAAAATTCCTCTAGCGGTAAGCTTTCCCACAAATAAAGATGATATTAGAAAGTTAATCCTTTTTGCCAACAAAAATAGGGTCTCTTTAATTCCAAGAACTGCGGGTACTTCATTGGCAGGTCAATGTGTTGGTGATGGCATTGTAGTTGATGTGTCCAAATATTTTACCAAAATTCTAGCATTTGATGAAAAAAATAAAACTGTTACAGTTCAACCCGGAGTAATTCGGGATGAATTAAATAACTTTTTAAATCCTTTTGGATTGTTTTTCGGGCCCAATACTTCAACTTCAAATCGTTGTATGATTGGAGGTATGGTAGGTAATAATTCTTCGGGTACTACCTCAATTAAATATGGTGTAACAAGAGATAAAATATTGTCTATCAGTACAATTTTATCAGATGGTACTGAGGCCAAATTTCATTCACTTAACAAAGAAGAGTTTATACTAAAAACACAGGGAAATTCCCTCGAACAGAGAATATATTCAACTTTACATCAGGAATTATCAAAGTCGGAAGTACGGGATGAAATTCAAAAAGAATTTCCTAAAAAAAATATACATAGAAGAAATAATGGATATGCTGTTGATGCCATAATTGATAATCAAGTTTTTACTTCATCAGAGGAACCTATCAATCTGGCAAAACTATTATGTGGTAGCGAGGGAACACTTGCCTTTACAACGGAAATCACCCTTCAAATTGATGAATTGCCTCCAAAAGAAAATATATTAATAGCAGTTCATTTCACATCAATTCAAGAAAGTTTAGAGGCCGTTATTATTGCCATGAAACACGATTTATATATGTGTGAATTGATGGATAAAACCATTTTGGATTGTACCAAAAATAACAGAGAACAAAGTGAAAATAGATTCTTTGTAGAAGGCGATCCCGCAGCTATATTAATGCTCGAGTTTGCAGCAGATACGAAGGAGAGAGCTGAAACCTTTGCCAATGAACTGATTAATGAATTTAAAAATAATAAGTTTGGATATTCCTATCCAAAACTTTTTGATAATGATATCAATAAGGCTTTTACATTGCGAAAAGCGGGATTGGGTTTATTGGGAAATATTGTTGGGGATAAAAAGGCGGTTGCCTGTATAGAGGATACGGCAGTTGAAGTAAAAGATTTACCTGATTATATAAATGAGTTTAGTACAATGATGGACAAATATAAGCAACGCGCTGTATATTATGCTCATGCAGGTGCTGGTGAGCTTCATCTCCGTCCGATATTAAATTTAAAAAAGAAGCAGGATGTTGAACATTTTAGAACTATTACTACTGACGTAACACATTTGGTTAAAAAATATCAAGGTTCTTTAAGTGGTGAACATGGAGATGGTATTGTAAGGTCAGAATTTATTCCGATAATTTTAGGTGAAAAAAATTATCAGTTAATTAAGTATATCAAAAAAGCCTTTGACCCGAATCAAATATTCAATAAAGGCAAAATTGTTGATCCCTTCCCAATGGACGAATCCTTGCGATATGAAATTAACCGCAATGAACCTACTATTGAAACCCTATTAGATTTTTCTGATTCTCAAGGCATTTTAAGAGCCACGGAAAAATGTAATGGATCAGGGGATTGTAGAAAAACAGTAAATTCTGAGGGTGTAATGTGCCCCAGTTATAAAGCTACTAAAAATGAAAAAGATTCTACAAGAGCCAGAGCCAACAGTTTACGTGAAATATTAACCAACAATGAAGAAGTTAATAAGTTTAATAGCGAAGAATTAAAAGAGGTTTTTGATTTATGCCTTAGTTGTAAGGCATGTGCTAGTGAATGTCCAAGTAATGTTGATATCGCCGCTTTTAAAGCGGAATTTTTGCATCAATACCATAACTCCAATGGTATTCCGTTTAGAACAAAATTATTTGCTCACAATGTAAAACTAAATGAGCTAGGTAGCGTAACTCCAAGACTCACTTCAGCATTATTAAACACATGGATTGTAAAAAAAATAATGGGAATAGCTCCGGAAAGAACGATACCTAAACTATCGATTAAAACCGTTTATCAATGGTATGGAAATAATAAGGCTAGATTTGAATATGGACGATATAAAAATGGTTCAATTCATTTATTCATTGATGAATTTACCAATTATTTTGATGCAAATGTAGGAATTGATGCCATTGAAGTTTTATCGAAACTAGGTTATAAAGTACTTATAACAAATCATAAGGAAAGTGGCAGGAGTTTCATTTCCAAAGGATTGTTAAATGAGGCTAAGAAAATAGCAAATTTTAATATTGATCACTTTGGTAAATTGGTTTCAAATGAAATACCCTTAATAGGTATCGAACCATCAGCAATTCTAACATTTAGAGATGAATATTTAAGAATGGCAAATGATAAAAATCTGGCCATAAATATTTCTAAAAACACTTTTACATTGGAAGAATTTTTTCAAAGGGAAATTAAAACTGGAAAAATATCTTCTGACCAATTCAGTGAAGCAAAAAAAACAATTAAAATTCATGGTCATTGTCAGCAAAAATCACTTTCTAAAATTGGAGCCACTTTTGATATGATAAACTTACCCAAAAACTTTAATGTGACTATCATAAATTCCGGCTGCTGCGGAATGGCAGGTTCTTTTGGATACGAGAAAGAACATTATGAGATTAGTATGAAAATTGGAGAGGATACATTATTTCCAAAAATTAGAAATTTCGATCAATCTATTGAAATCGTTGCTTCCGGAACCAGTTGTAGGCATCAAATATTTGATGGTACTAAAAGAATCTCGAATCATCCTATTAATCTTCTTAAACAAGTTTTAAAGTAATTTTTGCACAGGTCTTAATTTTAGCTTAATTTTAAAACCTGATTTTTACCAGTCTTATTTTTTATCAAATGAGAATTTTTTTGGTTAAATTCTGGCAATAGCAACAACCAAACAATTAGTCATGAAAGTTACGAAATTCATTTTTACATTTCTCTTAGTTATATTAATTACATCAGTGTCATTTGGTCAAACGGAAGAAGCTAAACCTTCTCTTGATAATGGCACTCTAGAAAGTCAATTTGACTATTTATATCGAAAATCCTCTTCATACCAAGAGTATAAAGTTGTAAAAAAAACAAATTATACCAAGATTAAAGGAAATGTTTTGGATTCATTAAAATCGATAAAAAATGAATTGGATAACACAAAACAATTGGTAACAAATCAGGCTAATGAAATTAATGATCTCAAAGCTAATTTAAAGACCACCAATGATAATTTAACGGGAGTTACTATAGAAAAAGACAATATAAAATTTATTGGAATTTCATTAACCAAAGCTTCTTATAACTCAATTTTATGGTCAATCATAGTTGGTTTGGTGTTATTTCTATTATTATTTATTTATAAATTTAAAAACAGCAATTCGATAACCAAACAAGCCAATCAACTACTTTCTGAAACTGAAGAAGAATTTATTCAGTTTAAAACAGTCGCGCTAAAGAGAGAACAAAAAGTAAGACGTGAGCTGCAAGATGAGATTAACAAGCAAAAAACAGTTTCGAAAAAGAAAAAAGACTGATCAATATTGATTATTGAATAAGTAATTTTTTGTGATTCTCAAGATATTCCAAGGCATTAGGACCTTCATTAAATAATAAATCTAAACAGCTCAAATTGTCTATATAACCATGTTTCTGATCAAAAACCTGTGTATATTTTTGAAAGGCATATTCATTTTTACTTTTAGCATCGACTAAATATCTAAAGTCTAAATCCACAATTAAATTTGAATCGTATTTATCAGTTTTATGAACTGAGCATTTCAATTGCAAACATTCATTTAAAGCAAAAATGGTCTCAAAATTCAAATCTAATAAGTATTTAAATCTCTTTTGAATAACAGATATTATATCATCTTTATAGAATTCATAAAAGGGTGATGAACTATAGGCAGAATCAAGAGTTTTAATATGCAATTTTTGCCATGGTTCACTATAATTAACTTGAATATCTTTAGTTTTATTACGTTCTTCTTGTTTCAAATGAATTATAGGCACATTCAACATTTGCTTGCCATTGGCCCCATAGATATAACATCTATTCCTGTAAGTTTGTTTTTGGTAATTATCTTCTGTTTCAAAAAGTAAACTATCAGAATTCACCTGAGCTACATATTGAATTATTGAGGCAAAATATGAAGGATGAAATAACAATTTATTTATTTTAAGCTGCTTTTCGTTTTTTATAAATACTATATCCATAAAATAAGGCCAAAACACCTAAAAAATAATAAAAATAAGATACTGGTTTTCCGCTACCTCCAACTGTTGTAAACAGCCTCTCCCATCTAACTTTATCCAATCCTTTTCCATCAGAATTCCAACTAAACCAGATAAATACGGGTTTACCAACAACATGATCAAAAGGTACATAACCCCAATAGCGTGAGTCCTCCGAATTATGTCTATTATCTCCCATCATCCAATAATAATCTTGTTGAAAGGTGTATTCTGATACCGCTTTGCCATTGATAAAAATTTCTCCACCTTCAACCTTCAAATCATTCTTTTCATACTCGACAATTATTTTTTTGTAATAGGACAAAGATTCCGAATTTAAAGTAACGGTTTTACCTTTTTGAGGAATGTATATTGGCCCAAAATTATCTCTATTTCCAGCATTTGCAAATACTCTTTCTGCTTTACCCTTAGGAGTAATTTGTCGATTAATACTTTTTACAGTTGGGTTATTTTTAACCTTTACAGCGTCTTCATCGGCTAGGTTTAATATATAATTACCTCCTTGTATTTTGCCCCACTCACGTGAATGGTATCTATTTTTTATAGTTGCCCTACTCAAAGTTGCACCACCCGTATTGACTTCGTATAAAAATTGTAATCTAGCTCTGTCTGGCAAAACATTTTTCACTCCATTGATATAAACGTAGCCATCTCTAATTTCCAATGAATCACCGGCGATTCCAACACATCTTTTTACATAATTCGATTTTTTATCAATAGGTTTTCTAATTTTTCTGTTAGTTTTTCTAAAAAATTGCTCCACTGTATCCACAGGCCAACTAAATACAACGATGTCATTTTGTTTTATTTTTTGAAAACCAGGAATTCTTAAATAGGGTAATTGTGGTTTATTCAAATATGAACGAAATTTCTTAGTAAGTTTTATACCGGTAAAAGGAATAGGAATTGCCGGAATCGTATCATGTACCATCGGAGCTGCAACTGTAGTCATGGGCACCCTTGCTCCATAATGAAACTTACTAACAAATAAAAAATCACCAATTAATAATGATTTTTCCAATGACGAAGTGGGAATTGTATAAGGTTGCATAAAATAAGTATGCACTAAAGTCGCTGCAATAATGGCAAATGCAATAGAACTCACCCATTCTCCAGCACTTGTTCTAGGCTTTAAGCTTCTATTTTCAATATATTTTAAATTTTCCATATAGTTGATATAGAAAATATAAAAACCAAGTGTTGCAACTACCAATATACTATCAGTATTGGTGTTTTTTCCATAACTTCTTATTGTTTCAATCCAAAGTATAGGAAACATTAATAAATTGATAATCGGAATAAATAATAATACAACCCACCATTTTGGACGATTTATGATTTGCATCAAAACTATGCCATTGTATACAGGAATCATTGCCTCCCATGCTTTTCTTCCTGCTTTTACATATATTTTCCAGGTACCTAAAAAGTGAATTACTTGAATTGCTAAAAAGAATATAAGCCACTGATTTAATGTCATATCAATATTTTTATCTAATTTATTTTATCTGATTTTTTAATAAGTCAACAAATAAAGTAAATTGTTACTAATTTTACTTGTTTTTTTTAATAAACCTTAATAATAAAAGTATAAGCTTAATTAATTTTTGCCAAACTAATGGTAGTGCAGATTATTAAACATCTTGTAATCTTCCAAATCAACCAAAAACGGACAAAAAAGATCAAATACTCAGAACATCTTTCATGGAAAAAACCCCTCTTTTACCAATCAACCATTCTGAAGCAACTACAGCCCCCAATGCAAATCCACCTCTATTAAATGCAGTATGTTTAATCTCGATTGCATCAATATCCGACTTATATTCAACAGTATGGGTTCCAGGAGTTTCACCTTCCCTTTTTACTTTAATCAACAAATCATTCTTATTTTTCTTTTCCAATTTCCATTGACTTTTATCAGAATTTTCAATAATTGGTTTAGCCAATGAAATAGCTGTTCCGCTTGGTGCATCCAATTTATGAATATGGTGAATTTCCTCCATTTCAATATCATAACCATTAATATTTTTCATTATTCTAGACAAATACTCATTTAAATTAAAGAATAAATTGACGCCCACACTGAAATTTGAGGCATAAATAAATGCACCTCCTTTTTGATGGCAATAGTCAACTATTTCCTCGTACTTATCCAGCCAACCTGTTGTTCCTGAAACTACAGGTATTCCTTTCTTAATACAATTATATATGTTTAGATAAGCCGCAGATGGGTCACTAAAATCAATGGCGACATCTACATTAGAAAAATCATTGGCAGGTTGATCAATATCAATTTTAGCCACTATTTCATGCCCTCTATCAATGGCAATTTTCTCTATGGCTTTCCCCATTTTACCATACCCTAGCAATGCTATATTCATTTTTCTAAAAGTTATATTTTAAATTAATTCCCGTAACCCATTGATTGCTAGATGGGTCTATATAAAAAGCAGGCTTAAATGATAGATCTCTGCTAAAGGCTCTATCATCCAAATGTGCATCTACATTGGCCTCAATTATATTAAGTCCGTACAAACCCAGTGTAATAAACAAGGATAAATCCATATTCTTCTTTAATGTTTTTTGGGCCCTGATCAGTCCATCTGTAGAAATATTTGGATTATCACCTTCTCCATTAAATTCATCATCACGACCAGATTCTCTTAATTTGAAAGCTGTTTGATATCTATCATAGGAATCTTTATTATCCATATAGAAATAAACTCCGGTTCCAATGGCAAGCCAAACAATGGGAACTTTCCAATATTTTTTGTTATAAGCCTGTCCTAATCCAGGTAATACCGCAGAATAAAATGCAGCTCTGGCAGGTGAAAGTGGATCAATTTCCTCAGCTTTAACAATAGTATCCTGAACAATTTCTACTTCACCAATTTTTTCCTGACCAAAACAAGAAATTATAGCAAATAAGCAAATTAAGACGCTATAGCCTATTCTTCCAAACATCTATTCCAGTAATTTTTTAAGGCGAATAAAATCTTCTTCAGAATGAAAAGGGATAATTATTTTCCCTTTCTCTTTACCAGACACTTTTATTTCAACTTTGTGTCCCAGATAAGAACTGATATCTTTTATACCTTTTTTTATAAATTTAGGAATTTCCTTAGGGTTGGTATTTGTTTTATATAATGATTTGCCTTCTCTTACATTTTTTACAAGTTGTTCGGTCTGGCGTACTGACAATTTATCTTTTAATATTTTTTTATATATTTCCAATTGAGTATCCAATTCAACAACATTGATCAAGGCTCTGCCATGTCCCATGGTTAAAAATCCATCTCTAATTCCGGTTTGAATAATAGGATCCAATTTTAACAATCGTAAAAAATTCGCAACTGTTGAACGGTTTTTACCCACTCGAATACTTAATTCTTCCTGAGTTAATTTTATTTCTTCAATTAATTGTTGATAAGAAAGAGCAATTTCAATAGGGTCCAAATCCTTTCTCTGGATATTTTCCACCAGGGCCATTTCCAACATTTCCTGATCATTGGCAATTCTGATATAAGCTGGAATTGATTTTAATCCAATTGATTTTGAAGCTCTGAATCGTCGTTCACCAGATATTAATTGAAATTGATTTCCTTCCAATTTTCTAACCGTAATAGGTTGAATAACCCCTAATTCTCTTATTGATCCCGCTAATTCCTTTAAAGCTTCTTCATTAAAATTAGTTCTGGGTTGATACTTATTTTCAATGATAGCACTTAAATCAATCTCAATAATATTTCCCACCAATTTATCAGCATCCTTATCATTTACAGAAACAATATCTTCATTGGTATCATTTAATAGGGCTGATAATCCCCTACCCAAAGCCTGTTTTTTAGTTGCCTTAGCCATCTGAATTCTTTTTTATAATTTCATGCGCCAAATTTATATAATTAATGGCTCCTTTACTGGTTGCATCATATGCAATAATACTTTCTCCATGACTTGGAGCTTCTCCTAATCTAATATTTCTTTGGATAATTGTCTTAAAAACCATATTGTGAAAATGCTTTTTGACCTCAGCTACTACTTGATTGGAAAGCCTTAAACGAGAATCATACATGGTCAATAACAATCCTTCAATGTCCAATTCCTCATTATGAATTTTTTGAATGCTATTAATTGTATTTAACAATTTTCCTAATCCTTCTAAAGCATAATATTCACACTGAATAGGAATAATTACCGAATCAGATGCAGTTAAGGCATTTAATGTAATTAATCCCAGTGATGGAGCACAATCTATAAGTATATAGTCATAATCATCTTTCACTTCTTTCAATGCATCTTTTAACATATATTCCCTATTGGCCTTATCAACAAGTTCAATTTCAATGGCCACCAAATCTATATGAGAAGGAATGATATCTACATTGGGTGATTCCGTATTTATAATGGCATCTTTAGCAATAACAGAATGTTCCAATACTTGATAAGTGCCATTCTCCAATTTCTCCTCGTCAATTCCTAATCCCGAAGTTGCATTTGCTTGCGGATCGGCATCAATTAATAGCACTTTTTGCTCTAAAACTCCTAGTGATGCTGCTAAATTAACAGTGGTTGTGGTCTTACCTACTCCACCTTTTTGATTAGCAATTGCTATAATTTTACCCATTAAATAAAAGAATTTTTGTCGCTGTAAAAATACAATTATTTGCGAGCTTTAAAAATGAAGTTTTTAACATTTAACATAAAGTTTTTAATAAAAAATTAAAT
>JAUXGV010000262.1 GCA_030621915.1 Flavobacteriaceae bacterium | reverse complement strand
GAGTGTTTTTTGGATGGGGTACTTCATGGAATTTTGCTATCAGATATAGATGGTAAATTAGTTGTTTCCTTATTAAAAACAGTTTAAATTTCCCGCTCTAATATTTTAGAGCGGGAAATTTTAATTGTTTAGTAAGGAAATAAATAATTTACCATCTGTATCTGATAGCAAAATTCCATGAGGTACCCCATCCAAAATATACTCGGTTGTCGGTGTTAATTCCATTCCATTTGTCATCTCCATCTTCTAATTGATAATTTGTATCAGATTCAGAAATATATAATTCGTTGAATAAATTATTTACATTAATGCTGAAACCCAGGCTATTACCTTTTTTCATTAACCATCTATAAGATAATCTTGCATCTACCAGGTTGAATGAAGGCAACTCCAAAGATCCATCATGATCCGGATCAGAAAAATCTGTAACATCTATGTTCGCATATAGATTACCTGCATATCTCCAGTTAAGACCGGCAGTAAATCCTTTAAGGAAATCGTAATCTACACCAAGTGCTGAAGTCGTTTGGGCAGCATCTCCAACTTTAACCCCATCTAAATACAGTGTTGTTGTACCTACTAAGTTTTGATCGTCATCAAAAATACTGGCTTCTGCATCACCTTTATATTCCCAGTTACCTACAGATACCATACCATTGATTCTTAAATTATTCAAAATTCTCCATACAAAATCTACTTCAACACCTGTATGAATTTCAGTAACCCCTTGATAATTAGCAGTGCCTCTAAAATCACCTATGGTCACTCCATCTGTTTCAAAACGGTCTGCCCATGAAGTTCTATAGAGATTTGCATTTAAATTAAATTTTGCACTTCTAAATCCATATCCCAATTCAAGACCAACAATTGTTTCATTCGTCAGATTCGGGTTAAGCGTATTGCTAAAATTAATATATACAGCATCAAATAATGGTTGTTTAGAATAATATCCTGTATTGAAAAACACATTATGAACATCATTGATTCTCCAATTCAAACCACCTTTTATATTGCCTCCGGTTAGGTTTTTAACACCGGATTCCTGATTACCGGGAGTTTCGTTGAAATATTCCACTCGTTCATAGCCCTGGTTAGAAAAGGAGGCCTGTACAAAAACAGAAATTTTATCATTTTTATATTCTCCTTGTCCGAAGATTCCTTGCCATCCCACAAGACCATCATTATAATAATCAATTTTTTCCTGACCTTTAATATCAGCCCATGGATTCAAATTAGGCTTGGCTTCAACAAATTGATCAGGAGTAATTACGTGTTTTGGGTTGTTTATATCATCATAATCAATATAATAATTTGCTCCTAAAACATCATTCATTACACGGTAGTGAATACCTTTATATTTTCTCAGGTCAGCTCCAACATCAAAACTCCAGTTTTCACTAATGTCATTATGATAGTTGATAATACTGCCGTACCAGTTATGTGAATTCATAGAAGCCCTTCTTGAGATACCATTATCAGAACCATATTTACCTTCACCATCAGGGTGACCATCATTACCGGTATTGACATAACTGTTTTCAAAAAGAAC
>JAUXGV010000122.1 GCA_030621915.1 Flavobacteriaceae bacterium | reverse complement strand
GTAATACTTCCATAATATAACTGTTCCTGATGTGAATAATCTTTGTAAAGCGCTCTATAATCCTTATCCGCTACTACAGGCAAGTGTGGAGTATGAATCCAGATAACCGTAAAAAAAGTTTGATCACGTAGGATTGTTTCTTGCATAAAATTGATCGCTTGATTCATAATCAATTTAGTATTTTCCCCTTTTAGAATTTCCGTTTTTGGTTTTTCCTCAACATCTATCCAATAGGAAGTTCCATAAAAATTAGCTTCATTCTCATTATCAATAGCTGACCAGCCATATCGTAGGCTTTCACCCTTGTCACTATCAAATTGAACGGGGGAAATCATGGGGTCGAAAGTAGGCACCTTCGATTCTGTTACAAAATACTGATCAAAGCCATGCATGTCTGGAGTCGAATAATGATTCTTATCACCTGGCTTCCCTCTATTGGCATCTTTTTCTTGAGTTGTTAAAGTCCCTAAATGCCATTTACCAAATATTCCTGTGGCATAACCTTCGAATTTAAGCATTTCTGCAAGTGTAATTTCTTCTTTTTTTAAATGCCCTGTATTCGCTGTATGGATTCCTTGTCGATAAGGGTTTCTTCCAGTAAGGCAACTGGCTCTTGTTGGTGAACAAACGGGAGCAGCTGAATAAAATCGATTAAAAATTATTCCCTGTGAAGCTAATTCATCCAAATTTGGTGTCTTAATGATATTATTCCCATTAAAACCAACATCTCCCCAGCCCAAATCATCAGCCATGATTAAAATGATATTGGGTCGCTGATCTTTTTTCTTCTTCCCTTGAGAAAATAATTGAAGTGAAATCAGTATCAATCCCAAAAAAACGGAAAACTTGATAAATCGTGTCATTTTATTCAATTGTTAATTGTCATTTTTTCAATATATAAATTGATTCTACTCTTCTTATAGTGGAATATTTATTTTAAGTTCATATGCCGAACAAGCATTTCATTTTTTTATTAAATTCGTGATAGTACCCATAAAGTTAATCATTATTCCAATGTTGTTTAAAAATTTCATGCATTTCTGGATATTTAGCATCAGTATCACCAACCAAATTTCTTTGATGAATTAACTCTTCTTTCATTTCCCCAATAATATCCTGATAATCCGGGTCAAAGTAGGCATTATAATTTTCCTTGGGATCTTTTTCCATATCAAAAAATTCCCAAGCGGGTTCCGTTGACTTTTTTGAAGAACCTGTCATATCCAAGGATTGACCATAAAAGAAAGCCAATTTATATTTGGAATTTCTGATTCCAAAATGACCTGGTCTAACGGGGTGATTTGTCCAATATCTATAATAGGCTGATTTTCTCCAATTGTCAGGAGTATCTCCCTTAAGGTTTTTTCTAAAACTTTTACCTTGCATTGAATTTGGTAGTTCAATTCCTGCATAATCGGCAAATAAGGCTGGAAAATCAATATTTAAGATAATATCATCCAAACGTTTTCCTGCTTCAATTTCTTTGGGATAACGTATAACAAATGGCATACGCAGTGATTCATCATAGATCATCCTTTTGTCAAAAAATCCGTGTTCTCCTAAAAAGTATCCCTGATCTGCAGTATAGATCACCACTGTATTCTCTGCCAAACCTTTTGCTTCTAAATAATCTAAAAGTTTGCCAATATTATCATCAATTGCGGCACCTGATCGCATAAAATCTTTTACAAGTTTTTGATATACTTCTTTCCGCGCCTGAATACTGTCCAATTCTTGGGTGTAAAATGGAAGTCCAGGATATTTGCACCACCATTTATCTGGATCATTAGATGCCTGTTCATATCGCCAAGCCAATTGTTCTAATTTCTGACCCACAAAACTCCGGCCAGTTGTTTCAGGAGAAAAATCATAGAGCGATTCTGGTTCAGGAATCTTCACATCTTTATATAAATCATTATGTCTTTCTGGATAATCGAAGGGTTCATGGGTCGCTTTAAAATGAGTCATCAACATAAAGGGCTCGGATCTATCAATAGTATCCAACCATTTCAAAGACAAATCCGCAATCACATCTGTCGAAAATCCCTTATGAACATCCCATTGCTCTTTAGGTTTATAAAAGTTTTTTTTAGTTCTCAATATAGGATCCCAATATCTACCCTGATCATGCAAAATATTGTAATAATCAAATCCTGAAGGTTCTTTTTTTAAGTGCCATTTTCCAATGATTGCCGTTTGATAGCCATTATTTTTAAGCAGTTTAGCAATATTTAAACTATCAGGATGCAGTGCATCTGATAAGGTATATACACCATTTTTATTACTGTACTGACCTGTTAAGATCGCTGCTCTGCTCGGTACACAAATAGAATTGGTACAAAAAGCATTATTTAACACCATCCCTTCCTGAGCCATTCTTGCAATATTGGGTGCTTTTACGTGATCTTTTAAAACACCACCATAAATACCCCAGGCTTGAGAAGTATGATCATCGGACATGATAAAGAGTATATTGGGTCTGGTTTCTTTAATTGATGTTTCTCTAGGTTTACAATTCAAAACCAATATTAAAGTTGATATTGCAATAAGTACATTTAATAGTCTGTTTTTCATTACTATATTTTAATAAATTAATATTTCATCAATAAAAAACCACGCTGGATTTCCCGTACTTTGATGGCTTTCTGGTAGTTTACCAACTCCTTTTATTCTAATTTTAACATATCTTTTTTCCTGTTCGACCTTTATCGTCAATAAATCCGTAAGACGGTCCTTTTCATCAATTTTTGTAGAGCCAGTAGATTTTAATGGCTTGGAAAATAGTTTACCATCTTGTGAAAAGCTCACTTCGAACCACTTTGGACAGATGATCCAATTTGAGGGGTCATGCAAGTATCCAATGCTTATTTGTGAAATCAAACCTGATTTATTTAAGTCAATAATAAATTCTAGATCTTTACTTTCTTGCCCAATCCATTGACCTGTACTATAATCGCCAAAACCTCTTTTACCGTCCACCAAAACATTAATGTTTTGATATTTTCCATGTAACTTCATGGTTGATTTGATACTTCCACCTGTACCCAAATGATCAAGAGTTTCTAATTTTTTAGGAATATCAGTTTCCATCCCATGTTCCCACTGAAGATAAGTTGAAACCAACTCCTGTACTTTCTCAGGATAACTATGGGCCAAGTTTTGCATTTCAGAAACATCGTCATCCAGATTTGATAAAAACAAAGCATCCTTTTCCAGATCCAAGTTACCTTTATGTGAAGTATCCTTACCGAATCCAATAAGCTTCCATTGATCTTGTCGTACAACCCATTGATTGCCCAATTTCCAGAAAGCGCTATTACGATCAGAAGTCAACCCAGGTTTTAATATCATGTTTGACATGTCAATACCATCTATTTCAGAAGGAACATTTTTTAAGCTACACAGTTGTGCCAAGGTTGGAAACCAATCAATATTCATAATAAATTGATCATTCACTACATTTTGAGGTAGCTTATTTTTCCAACTTATAATGGTGGGTAATCTGATACCGCCTTCAAACAAACTTCCTTTTGCACCTCGATAGGGTCCTGAATCTCCACCACCCTCAAATGCCCGTACCTCCGTAGAGTAGCCATTATCAGATTGATACACAACAATGGTATTTTCTCTTAGACCAAGGTCTTCCAGTTTGTTCATTAAAAATCCTATTCTCTCATCAATCGTGGAGATAAAAGCTGCATAATCGCCTCTAGGCTTTTCCAACTCCTTATAATATTCCCGCCATTTATCGGTGGGTTGATAAGGGTAATGAGGCATGTTGATCGCATAATACATAAAGAAGGGCACACTTTTATGATCTTCAACATATTTCAAAGCTCGGTCGGATGCCAAATCTGGAAAATACCCACCGTTGTAAAAAACCTCTTTTCCATTTTCATATAGGTCATGAATATTCGGACCTGCCCAAAAAAAGAAATGGGAATAATTATCAATACAACCTCGCAAATGACCAAATGAATAGTCGAAGCCTTGTGAATTTGGAGAGGTTTCCTCACTCATTCCCAGGTGCCATTTACCAATATGACCCGTTTTATAGCCATTATCTTTAAACAATTCCGCCATGGTATATTGATCGCTCGGCATTCCATGTGAGCCGGGGGTATGTCCTGTATTGCTTGGTACTCCCGCATTATGTGGGTACTTACCGGTTAATAAAGCAGCTCGCGATGGAGAACAAATTGGGGCAGCTACATACGCTTGGGTAAATCGTGTTCCTTCTTTTGCAAGTTGATCAATATTTGGTGAATATATATCACTTGAACCATAACAACCCAAATCAACGGCACCCTGATCATCTGTATAAATTACAATTACATTGGGTTTTGAATTTATTCCAGATTGAGCGAAAAAATCAGATGTCGAAAAAAAAGTTATGGTAACTAGGAGCCACAGCGCTTGTTTAGAAATGAATTCTTTTAAAAAGGAAAATTGAAATTGGTACTGCATCTGATAAATAATTATAATAAATTGACAAATAAAACTAAATTGATTCAAAAATAAAGCTAAAGATTTAATAGATATGCATCAATTGTATCAGTTTTTTGATCAAAATAAGACCAAGTTATAAAATTATGTAAATACAACTTGAAAAAGAATAAATTTAGATAAAAAGTATGTTTAATCCTGTTAAATAACCTTCATCATATTATTTTCTGATTTTATTTTTTCAGTTTTATAAACGAGGTTCAATTTTATTATCATGGCTATATGCACATGAATGTGGAACTGAATCCTTAGATCGCTTTGTTAATTCCATCTCCTGTTGATTGCGGTTAATTCTTTTCGATTTGCTATTATTAAGGAAGAGTTTACAAGGCCTATGGAAATAAACTACCTCGATGCAAGCATACGAGGTATTAAATTGAGTTTGCTATGCAAACATCCTGATTTTCCGACCCAAGGGTCGGGGAATTAAACCATATCTTCTCGTCCGCCGAAGCGAACGCGAAGGAGGATTAAACTATAAATAAAACCGATTCTAACAATACTAATTTCTATACAATCCTGTATCACCCTTTTCTAATAAGGGCATAAATTTCTCTACAATTTTCGGGTTTGACTGAGCCAAATTTTTGCTTTCATCCTGTTCATTAATAAGGTCATACAACTCAATAGTAGGTTCTTCTTGTCTAAAATATTTGGTCAGTCTATACTGTTTTGTTCTTATAGAGATCCCATTTTTAAAATAACTGTAGGCAACATGATCTTTATAGGTTTCAGTAGAATTTAATATTTTAGTAAATTCTTCTCCATCTGTTTTATAGGTCATTTCTATATCACAAAGCTTCATCAGGGTCGGATAAATGTCCACCGTTTCCACAACCGTCTCCACTTTGTTATTGTCCATCATCATAGTTGGGGCTTTGATGATCAAGGCACTTCTCAAAGCCACATCAAATAAGGTGTGTTTTCCCCATACTTGTTGATCGCCTAAATGCCATCCATGATCTCCCCATAGTACAACAATGGTGTTTTTATTCAATTCTAATCTTTCCAACTCTTTCAATATTTTTCCAACTTGAGCGTCTATATAGCTAATGGATGCATAATAAGCATGATTTAGTTTTTTTGCGTATTCCATTGAAATTGGGTTTGCCAGATTTACAACCTCATCAGTTAATTGATATCCGTTCAATTCACCACTATTATGTAAACTTTTAAGGTTAACCTTATCGGGAACCAAGGGATTCAAAGAAGTGGGAATTTCATTTCTATCGTACAAATCCCAATATTTTTTCGGTGCATTAAAAGGTAAATGAGGCTTAAAGAAACCAACTCCTAAAAAAAATGGTTGGTCCTTATTTTTGAGTTCCTCCAATTTACTGACTGCTAATTTAGCTGTCAATCCATCCACATAACCTGCATCTTCCACTTCTGCAGCTTCATAAGGTTTTACCTTTCTTTTTAGGCTTTGTCTGTTTTCTCCGTTGGCATAACCAAAAAATGAATTCCATCCTGTTTGCCATTTTCCCGGATTAAAAACCAGCTCACTCCAACTATGTGTCAGCTCTCTTTTATTTGAAACTTCCTCCTCATATTCATAAAGTAATCCATCTGCTGAATGGCTAATCTTACCCATTCCTACAGTATAATAACCGTTTCTCTTTAATTGGTGGATAAATGATTCTGGTCTGTTTTGTTCAGATTGACCTGACACTTCTAATTCAATCGCTTTATTGGATAAATGAGCTTTTTTAGAAGGCCTCATTCCAGTAAGCAAAGAATATCTCGAAGCACCACAAGTTGGAACCTGAACAAAATGATTGTTAAAAACAATCCCTTGGGAGGCCAATTTGTCAATATTGGGACTATGAATAATATCATTTCCATAACAACCCAATTCAGGCCGAAGATCATCTATGGCTATAAATAATATGTTTGGTTTTTGAGTTTGAGCCTGTAAATGAGATGTTGTGAATAACAATTCAATTAAAACACAAATAAAAATAACATTTAAAAATCTATCAATCATATAAATTTCTGATTTAGAAAACATCAAAGATAATCGAAGTCATGTAATAATGAATGGACTGATTATTGTATTTTAAAGTAAAAATACGCTTGTTGGTCTAAATTTTTACAGAGATTAAAATAAAATAATTATGTTTATGTCAATCATTTATATTTCTTGAATATCTTTGAGTTATTTCGCGCATATTTCAATTTTTTAATGTTTCTATGAAGAATAAAATTATTTTCTATTTAGCACATACTATCCTATCTGGTAGCTTACTTTTTTTAATCAGTTGTCAACCTGACAAAATTGGGGTAGTAGATCAAGCTCCAAACATTGTTTTTATCATGAGCGATGATCATGCCTATCAAGCGATTAGTGCTTATGGATATGCACTTAACAATACACCCAACATTGACCGCATTGCCACAGAAGGTGCTATTTTTAATAAGGGTTTTGTCACCAATTCTATTTGTGCACCCAGTAGAGCCGTCATGCTCACCGGAAAACATAGCCATATCAATGGAAAAGTTGATAATATTCAACCCTTTAATTGGGATCAGGAAAATTTTGCCAAGGCACTTCAAAGGTCAGGGTACCAGACCGCAATGGTTGGGAAAATTCACTTAAATGGTTTACCACAGGGCTTTGACTATTCTAACGTTTTACCAGGTCAGGGGCAATATTACAATCCTAATTTTATTGAAAATGGAAAGAAAATCCAAATTCCGGGTTATGTTACTCAAGTAACTACAGATATTGTTTTGGATTGGTTAAAAAATAAAAGAGAAAAAAACAAACCCTTTTTATTGTTATACCATCAAAAAGCACCTCACAGAACCTGGATGCCAGAAGAAAAATATTTTAAGCTTTTTGATGATAAAAACTTTACGCCACCTGCAAACTATTTTGATGATTATAAAACTCGTGTTGCTAGCGCCGAACATGAAATGGGGATTTATAAGGATATGGATGTGGTTTATGATTTAAAAATGTTAGACAAGGAGGAAGAATTGCAAACCAGGCTAAGAAAGCATTTTCAAAATCAATATGACAGGATGGACTCTGTTCAGAAAAAGGCATGGGACGCCTATTACGATCCTATTATAAAAAAATTTAAAAGTGATCAATTAGAAGGGAAAGATTTGGCCTTATGGAAATTTAACCGTTATATGCAAGATTATCTCCGTACCATCCAATCTGTTGACGATGGTGTGGGTGAAGTTCTCGATTATTTAGAAGAAAATGGATTAACGGAAAATACCATCGTAGTTTACACTTCAGATCAGGGGTTTTACCTTGGGGAACATGGTTGGTTTGACAAACGTTTTATGTATGAGGAATCTTTTAGAACTCCCCTATTGATGAAATATCCCAAAGAGATAAAACCCGGTACCATTATAGATAAAATGGTTCAGAACCTTGATTTTGCCCCAACCTTTTTGGATTATGCCGGTGTTGAAATTGAAAAAGAAATTCAGGGAGAATCCTTTCGTAAATTGGTGAGTGGAGAAATTAGTGAGTGGAGAGACGCTATTTATTACACCTATTATGAATTTCCCGGAGAACATCATGTAAAACGTCATTATGGCGTTAGAACAGATCGCTATAAACTGATCCATTTTTATTATGACATTGACGTATGGGAATTGTATGATTTAGAAAAAGATCCATCAGAAATGACCAACATATATGATGATCCAGCCTATAATGATATTCAAAAGATGATGCATAAAAGATTACAGGAAATGCGTGATAAATATGGCGATAGTGATGAATTGACCCAAAGCAATTTGGAAAGGTATTTAAAGGCCAAGGGGATTAATGACCATAAAAAATAAAAATTATGCGATACTTAGTTTTAATTCTGACATTGATTTCAACTCACTTGTTTTCACAACAGAATGAAAAGCCTAATATTTTATTTATCATATCCGATGACCTGACTGCTACTGCTGTTTCTTCTTATGAAAATAAAGCATGTAAAACTCCTAATATTGACAAATTAGCCTCTGAAGGGGTTCGATATACTCGGGCTTATACCCAATACCCAGTTTGCGGCCCCTCAAGAGCTTCATTCATGTCTGGATATTATCCCAATGCAACTACAACTTTTGGATATGTAAGTGGAAGAAAAAACATTGGCCCCAATAGAAAAACATGGTCTCAATTGTTTAAAGATAATGGATATTACACAGCCCGTGTGAGTAAGATTTACCATATGGGAATTCCCATTGATATTGAAAAAGGGTCAAATGGCCAGGATGATGAAGCTTCCTGGACAGAAAGATTTAATAGCCAGGGTGATGAATGGAGAACCTCCGGAGAGGCCGAATTGGTTCAAGGGAACCCTGATGGTACGATTGAAAGAAAAGGTGGAAATGTAATGACTATTGTAAAAGCTGATGGTAATGACATGGTTCACTCTGATGGTAAAACAGCCAAAAAGGCCTCAGAATTAATTAGAAAGCATAAAAATGAACCTTTCTTTTTAGCAGTAGGATTTGTTCGGCCTCATGTACCCTTTGTTGCTCCCAAAGAATATTTTACGCCCTACCCTTTTGAAAGTGTAATTCTTCCTAAAAAAGTTGAAGGTGATTGGGATGATATTCCAAAACGGGG
>JAUXGV010000077.1 GCA_030621915.1 Flavobacteriaceae bacterium | reverse complement strand
GAGAAAAATTGAAACAGAAACTGATGGCGTAAAGCAGGAAGCCTGGAGACCGAATCGTGTTTATCATTATATTCAATGGAAAAATATTGAACCCGATTTTGTTGTTGAGGTCAATGATTTTATTCATAAAAAAGAAGAGGCCATTAAAGCATATGGATCACAATTTTATGACCCCAACAATAAAGAACCAATGTCACCAATTTCTTCGAAAAATTTTATTGACAGTATTTTATATCGTGCCCGAGATTTGGGGAGATTGATTGGAGTTGAATATGCTGAAGGATTCAATGTAGAAAGATATGTGGCCGTGAAATCATTGGATGATTTAATTTAAAAAAAACATTTGAAAAACACAGAAATTAATTACATTTGCAGCCGGAAATATTGTTAGGTATTTCACATAAATAAATGGTGGTTGTAGCTCAGTTGGTTAGAGCATCGGTTTGTGGTACCGAGGGTCGCCGGTTCGAATCCGGTCTTCCACCCAGATTAAAGCGTTCAAATTTATTTGAACGCTTTTTTTATAGTTAACATTTTGATTTTAATAATTTTTAAAATACGAATTGAATGCAATAAAAATATTCTTTTTAAAATTTGGTTTTTTATTAGATTAAATTGAATATTTTTGAAAACGAAAATTTAACAAATAGAAATGATGAAAAATAGATTAATAATTGTTGTTGCTACATTAGTTTTTTCAATCAATTATGCTCAAAGTAGTAAAATTGAAGAAATTAATATGGAGAAAGAAATATTAAAAAAAGCTAAATTGTTTGGAGATCAGGCAGTAGCAATTAAAAGTTTATATGCATTAATAGTTTTAGAAGGTGAAAATAGTACTTACAAAGATAGTTTGGCCTATTCCTATTTTACGGCAAGAAATTATGGTCCTTGTTTTATGGTGACTTCGGAAATTTTAAAAAGAGATCCGAATCATGTTGAAATGTTGGAAATGAATGCGATCTCCTTAGAATCTTTAGGCGCTTTGGAAAAGGCTGCTGAAGTTTATTCAAAATTGTTGGTAAAATCTAATAATAATTACCATGCATATACAATAGCCAGCCTTAATTATAGAATGAAAAAATACGATGAGGCTTATACGGCAATTAAAAACACTGAATCATTAAATGATGAAGGTAATTTTAAAGTAACTTTTTCAATTAATCAAAGTCATACACAACAAGTTGAATTGTTGGCTGCAATTCAGTATTTGAAAGGGATCATAGAAATGGAATTAAAAAGCAATGATGCAGCAAAATTAAGTTTTGAAAATGCTATTAAAATTCAACCTGATTTTGTTTTGGCCAAAGATAATTTAGAAATCGTTTCCAAATAAAAGCAGTTTAATTATAACATTTTTTCTTTTAGGTAATAGGCTGTATAAGAAGATGTGTTCTTAATTATTTCTTCTGGAGTTCCCTGCGCGATTAAATCACCACCTTCTTTTCCGCCATTTATCCCTAAATCAATTATAAAATCTGCGCATTTAATCAATTCTAAATTATGTTCGATAACAACAATAGTATGGCCTTTATTTATCAATGCATTAAAAGAATCTAATAATTTTTTGATATCATGAAAATGTAGACCTGTTGTCGGTTCATCAAATATAAATAGAGTTTTGTCATTGGTTATTCCCTTAACTAAAAAAGAAGCTAATTTTATCCGTTGAGCTTCACCTCCGGATAGGGTAGAGGATGCTTGCCCCAATTGAACATAGCCCAATCCAACATCCTGAAGCGGCTTTAATTTTTTTACAATTTTAGCCTGATTCATTTTGTCAAAGAAAGTAATCGCTTCATCAACTGTTGTTTGTAGAACATTATTGATGGTTTTCCCTTCAAATTCAATTTCTAAAACTTCCTTTTTAAATCGCTTCCCTTTACAAGTTTCGCATTCTAAATGAACGTCAGCCATAAATTGCATTTCTATGGTAACTGATCCTTCCCCTTTGCATGTTTCGCATCTTCCACCATCAACATTAAATGAAAAATGTTTTGCCTTAAAGCCTCTAATTTTAGCCAATTTTTGCTCCGTAAATAAAGCCCTGATATCATCATAGGCCTTGATATAGGTTATAGGATTTGATCTACTGGATCTACCAATTGGATTTTGATCTACAAATTCAATATTTTTAATATTTTCAAATTTGCCCTTAATTTCAGTAAATTGACCTGCTTTTTCTCCATAATTATTAATTTTTTTTTGAAGTGCAGGATAAAGAATATCTCTAATCAGTGTGCTTTTCCCACTGCCTGAAACACCTGTTACAACTGTTAGGGAATTTAATGGAAATTTAGTATCTATATTTTTTAAATTATGTTCACGTGCCCCGATAATTTCAATATAATTTTTTGAAGTTCTTCGGGATGATGGAATCTCTATTTTCATTGAACCATTGAGGTAATTTGCCGTAAGTGATCCGGATTTAAGGATTTCCTCATAATCTCCTGCAGCCACTAATTCTCCTCCAAATGATCCGGCTTCAGGACCAATATCTATAATATAATCTGCCTCTTTCATGATATTTTCATCATGCTCAACCACAATTACTGTGTTGCCTAAATCACGTAAATTTTTTAAAACTTTGATTAATTTTTCAGTATCTCTTGAATGTAATCCAATACTGGGTTCATCCAATATATACATAGAACCAACCAAACTACTTCCTAAGGAAGTCGCTAAATTAATACGCTGACTTTCACCACCAGATAAGGTATTAGAATTTCTATTGAGAGTTAAGTAATTTAGTCCAACATTATTTAAAAAATTTAACCTGCTTATAATTTCTTTTAAAATACGATTGGCTATTTTCCCATCATACTCATTTAAGCTAATATTTTCAAAAAAATTGATTACTTCCTTAATTGGCAAGTCTACCAATTCCGTAATCGATTTTTGATCGATTTTAACATTATTGGATTCACTTCTTAATCGTGTTCCATAACAGGTAGAACATTTTGTCTTGCCTCTATATCTGGACAACATAACCCGATATTGAATTTTATAACTTTTTTCTTCAAGGTGTTTAAAAAATTTATGTAAACCATTAAAATAACGGTTTCCATTCCAAATAATTTGTTTCTGGTCATCAGTAAGCTGATAATAAGGCTTATGAATTGGAAAATCAAACTTATAGGCATTTAATACAAGATCTTCTTTGTAACTATAAAATGATTCTGATTTCCATGGAACAATAGCATCATCATAAATTGAAAGAGTAGTATTTGGAATAACCAAATCTTCATCAATGCCAATAATATTTCCATATCCCTCACATCTCGGACAAGCCCCATAAGGATTATTAAAACTAAACAAATGAACACTAGGTTCATAAAATGTTATTCCATCTAACTCAAATTTATGATTAAATTTTCTTTGAGTTAGATCATTTAAATTCTCGATGAGGCAATTGCCCTTTCCCTCATAAAAGGTAGTTTGAATGGAATCGGATAAACGATTATAAAAATCTTCATTATTCTGGACAACAATTCTATCGACTACTAAATACAGATTTTTAGTGGTTTTAAAATCAAATTCTTCAATTCTAATAATTTTGTTATTGACTTTTAACCTAGCAAATCCTTGCTGTTTTAAAATATTGATTATTGTTTCTAATTTCTTTTTTTTATCAATTATTATGGGTGCTAACAACAATAATTTAGTTGAATCCTCAAACTGTTGTACGTACTTCACAACATCATTTACAGTATCTTTTTTAACTAAATTTCCAGATTTAGGGGAGTAGGTTTTACCTATCCGTGCAAATAAAAGTTTTAAATAATCATAAATTTCGGTGGAGGTACCTACTGTTGATCTAGGATTGGTATTATTCACTTTTTGTTCAATGGCAATTGCAGGAGATATACCTTTAATTGAATCCACTTTTGGCTTGTTCAATTTACCCAAAAACTGACGGGCATAAGAGGATAAACTTTCTACATATCTACGCTGACCTTCGGCATATAATGTGTCAAAAGCCAGGCTGGATTTACCCGATCCGGACAATCCTGTGATCACTACAAGCTTATTTCTTGGAATTTTTACATCAATATTTTTAAGGTTATGAAGTGCAGCACCTTTGATGATGATATATTCTTTAAAGTCTATATTTTTCAATACTTTCTATCGATTATTCAAATTAATTTTATACAAATATAAGGACTATATTTGGGACATGTAATTTTAAAAAAATAAAAATAAATGTAAAAATATTTGTTTTTTAAATATAATTGTATTTATATTTGTCACCGAGACTAAAAGAAAAACGAACTGGTCTCCCCTAACTAATATTAATTTAAATTTTTGCTTATAGTATAGTTCTACTTTTTCATAACAATAATAACATGAAGTCTTTTTAGTAACGGGACTTCGCTAAAAAAGGGGAATTATGCATACACAAAAATTAGACGATAGCGTCTTAGTTAAAAACTACATTGAGGGTAATGAAAGATCATTAGAAATCCTTATTTTACGTCACAAACAACGAATTTTCAGTTTTATTTATTCTAAAGTCCAAGATCGAGATGTCGCAGATGATATTTTTCAGGACACTTTTATTAAAGTGATAAACACTTTAAAATTAGGTAAATACAATGAAGAAGGTAAATTTTTACCATGCACAATGAGAATTGCTCATAATTTAATTATTGACTTCTTTAGAAAAGGAAACAGAATGCCTACTTTTCAAAACACTGATGAGTTTGATATTTTTTCAGTATTAAGTGATAATACTTTGAGTGCAGAAAATAAAATTATTCAAAGTCAAATTTATGCTGATGTAAGAAATTTGGTTGATGAGCTACCAGACGATCAAAGAGAAGTATTGATGATGCGTATTTTTAAAGATATGAGTTTTAAAGAAATTTCTGAACAAACAAATGTGAGTATTAATACTGCTTTGGGAAGAATGCGTTATGCATTGATAAACTTAAGAAAAATGATAGATAAGAATAATATCATTTTAACGAACTAAAATATTTTTTTATCTTTCAACAATAAAGCTTTGTTTTATACGTTATTATATAAATCCCTAAAAAACAAATTAGATTTATGGCAAAACTTTACACTGAAAGATTTTTCAAAGAAAAACTAGACCCCAAATCGGAAACGATATCGTTTTTATTGAACTATTCAAAATCGATAGAAGTGGTCAAGACTAAAAAGAAAAGCTTAATGTTTCATTTGAATTAATCGGAAAAAGCTCTCAACTGTAAGATTGGGAGCTTTTTTTATGCTTTTAATTAAAGGTTAATAAACCCTCTCTTCTATAGGTTTTTTCTTCCTACAGTTTTTGTAATGATATCTTTGTCAATATCCCAAGCCCTTGCAGGTGAATATTCACGTCCATAATAGATAATTTGTAAATGAAGCTTATTCCAAAGTTCCTTTGGGAAAATTCGTTTGGCATCTTTTTCAGTTTGAATAACATTCTTACCTGAACTTAAATTCCATCGATACATCAATCTGTGAATATGTGTGTCTACAGGAAAGGCTGGAATCCCAAAGGCTTGACTCATGACAACTGAGGCTGTTTTGTGCCCAACGGCCGGGAATTCTTCTAAATTTTCAAAATTGGCCGGAACTTTCCCTTCATGTTTTTCGATCATCATTTTTGATAAACCATAAATTCCTTTTGATTTCATAGGAGAAAGGCCAACGGGTTTAATAATTTCCCTGATTTCTTCTATGCTTAGCTTCACCATGTCATATGGATTATCCGCCTTGGCGAATAGAATGGGCGTAATCAGATTGACCCTGGCATCGGTACTTTGTGCCGAAAGTAATACAGAAATCAACAATGTATATGCATCTTTATGGATTAATGGAATTGGAGGGTTAGGGTATAGTTTATTTAAAGTGTCAATTACAAATAGAACTTTTTCTTTTTTATTCATATTTTCAGTATTTTTGTGCTATAAAAATACAAATAATGATAACATTAAAAATTGGAGATAAAGCTCCTGATTTTCAGGTAATAGATCAGAATAACATAATGATAAGACTTGAAAATTATCTGGGTAAAAAGGTCGTTTTGTTTTTCTACCCAAAGGCGAGCACACCGGGTTGCACAGTTGAAGCCTGTAATTTAAGAGATAATTACCAGGAATTTATTGATAAAGGATATGAAGTTATTGGAGTAAGTGCCGATTCTCAAAAACGCCAATTAAATTTTGGTACAAAATATAATTTGCCTTATAGCCTATTGGTGGATGAAAATAAGGAGGTAATTAATTCATATGGAGTTTGGGGCCCCAAAAAATTTATGGGAAGAGAATATGACGGAATTCATCGAACTACATTTATAATTGATGAAAAGGGCATCATTGAAAATATAATCATAAAAGTAAAAACAAAAGAGCATACAGCTCAAATATTATAATTAGTAGTTTTTAATTATCAAATATCAGTCAGTAGAAGTTAAGTTTAATATTCTGATTGTCAGGCAATAATAAACATGAGACAAATAAAATCTTATCATATGTCAATTATTTATTTTTATTCATTTCATGTTTTCTTTTAGAATAGCCAAAAAGGCGTTGATCCTTAATAATATTGGCTACCACTTCACCAGGTAACATTTCTTCCCAACCACTGATGCCTTTAGAAATCATGTTAAAAACTCTTCTGGAAAAGATTTCTAATATATCTGGATTAAAGTCTTTTAAATCAATAATTCGACCATTAAATTTAAAGTACTTGTACAACTCTTTCATTCTAGGATGAACTTTTAAAGTCTCACTTGTAATTACCTCACCGGTTTCCAAGTCTTTTAAAGGATATAAATAAATTTTTAAATCTTTGTAAAATAATTTCCCGAAAGCTTCTAATATTCCACCACTAATATCCCTATAATACTTTTCATCAAATATTTGAATTAAGTTATAAACTCCCATAGTTAGACCCATTCTGGCTTTAGTAAATTCAGCGAAATAATCAACCAATTTATAATATTCCTGAAAATTAGTGATCATTACAGTTTGATCTAATGAGCATAATAATACTGCTCTATCCAAAAAGTCACGTTCATTAATTTCTCCTTCAGATCTTAAATTTGCTAAAGTAATTTCAAAAATAAATTCAGTTCTTTCCTTTTTGACCTTTTTTTCTGCTAAAAATAGTTTTTTAGATTCCTGATACATTTCCATATTTACCTTTGTTACGGGACGGAAACTACCACGAAGTGTTAATATATTTTTCTTATACAATTGCTGTGCTGGTAGTCGGTTTCTTCCATCAGGGCCAAACATAACTGCATCAGTCATACCATTCTTTACCAAATGCAGACTCATCAAACGATTATCAACATACATAAAACGTGAACCAGAAAAGTTTACCATGTCAATTTCAAGAGTATCCTTTTCAATATTGTCATAGAATGACTTTAATAATTCCTTCGGTCTGTCATGTAAATAAAATGCTCCGTAAATCAGGTTTACCCCTAGTTTACCAAGCGTTTCTTGTTGCAGTTGAGAATTATTTTGTTTAAATCTAATATGTAATACAATTTCGTTATAATCTTCAAGCGGATCTAATTGAAATTTAATTCCTACCCATCCATGGCCTTTGAATCTTTTAACAAAATCTATGGTTGTAACTGTATTTGCGTAAGCAAAAAATATTTTATTAGGATTTTTACTTCTATCCAACCTTTCCTCCATCAAATTAATTTCATGAGAAAGCATGGTTGTCAATCTTGTTTCTGTAACATAACGTCCGTCATCTTCAATTCCATAAATGGCATCCGAAAAGTCCTTGTCATAGGCTGACATGGCTTTGGCTATTGTTCCTGAGGCTCCGCCAGCTCTAAAAAAATGACGAACAGTTTCTTGACCAGCTCCAATTTCAGCAAATGTTCCATAAGTGTTTTCATTCAAATTAATGCGTAAAGCCTTTTGCTTTAATGGTAATACAGATTCTAATTCTCTGTCGCCTTTAAGAATTGTTGACATAAACGGTGTATTTAATTTAGATACAAAGTTAAATAAGTTTATTATAAATTAAGATTAATAAAGCGTATAATTTTATAAATAAAAACCAATTGACTAAGTTTTTAAATAGTATTTTTACATTTAATATTTTATGTTTTAAATGGAGATAACATTTTTAGGTACAGGTACTTCACAAGGGATTCCAGTGATAGGTTCAACACATGAAGTTTGTTTGTCAAATGATAAATTTGATAAGCGGTTACGTTCATCAATATTAGTGGCATGGGATGATTATAAATATGTGATTGATTGTGGTCCTGATTTTAGGCAGCAAATGTTAACAGAGAAAATAGATAATATCAATGGTATATTGTTTACGCATTATCATGCTGATCATACTGCTGGCTTGGATGATATCAGACCATTTTCTTATATGAATGGCAACGTCCCTTTTTTCGCTGAAAGAACAGTTATTGATAATTTAAAAGAAAGATTTGAATATATTTTTGTTAAAGAAAATAAATATTTGGGAGCACCAAGTGTTGTTCTAAATGAAATCACCATTAAACCCTTTCAATTGGAAAATTTGGAGGTTATCCCAATTGAGATTTTACATGGACAACTAAAAATATTTGGTTTCAGATTTCAGGATTTCGCCTATATAACAGATGCCAAAAGTGTAGAAAACCTAGAGAAGGAAAAATTAAAAAATTTAAATGTTTTAGTAGTAAATGCCCTTAGAATTGAAGAACATCCTACGCATTTTAGCTTGCATGAAGCCTTGAACTTTATTAAAGAAATTAATCCTAAAAGAGCTTATATCACACATATTAGTCATAAATTAGGTTTTCATGCCGAGGTTTCCAGAATACTTCCCGAAAATGTTTTTTTGGCTTATGATGGTCTAAAATTAAAAATATAGTCGACTCAAGGATTATTAGATTTTTTTACATATCAATACCATATGTTTGTTTTCATTATTTGTTGTGAAAAATAAATAAAAATCACCTCCTTCTTTGAATCCAATTTTTTTTCTAATTTGAGTGACAGTTTGTGGAAAGTTCCGTACGGTAATGTTAGCCTTTCCCAAGGGTATTATTTTTCTTAATTTTTTTTTATCATATGATGATGTATCAATAATTTTAAATCTTCTTCCCGGGAAAACTATTAATTCATCAGAGGTGTATAAATGACTATTATCGTGCAGTTTTTCTATTTTAAACTGATATGAAATGTCATTAAAAAGCCCGGCCTTTAAAATAGCACTATTGGGTTCGTATAAATACTTACAGGGTAATGAGTAGGTAGCAATCGCTTTAGATTTATAATTTGATTCAAAATTGAGTTTATCGTTTTTTAGAATATTGACAGCGTTGATTTTTAATTCCCCAATATATCCTTTTCTTAAAATAAAAAGTAATTCTTTCACCTCGTTGTTAACCGCTACAATATGAATAGTTTTAACAAACTCAAGTTCATTTATAGTGGAAGTAATATCTAAAAGAGGAGATGTTTTAAGTAAAATATTGTCTGAATATAGAAACATTAAATTCAGATTTTTGGATATATCAGGCAGGCAATCGTTCAAAAGAAATACCTTGCCCTTAACATCATTTCTTCTGGATGGATCGGCATATATCCAATCAAATTTTTTAGATGATTTTATTAAATAATCAATTCCATCTGCTGCAATTAATTTAACATTATTTACATTTAATTTATCAAAATTATACGCTACGATATTTGAAAGTTCCTCATCAATTTCACAATGTGTAATTACACTCATCTGTTTTGCGAAGTAGTAAGAGTCTACACCAAAACCTCCTGTAATATCAATTAAATGGTTACCTGAAACCAAATTTGATTTATATCTGGCAGTTATTTCTGAGGAAGTTTGCTCAATATTTAATTTGTTCGGATAAATAATATCCCTCCTAAACCAAGTTGGTAATTTTTTTTTACACTTTTTTTTTGAAATAATTTGTTCTACGATTTCCTGAATTTTAATTTTGGGAAATGAAGCCCCCTTAAGTATCAATTTTGTTGGGTCATCATTTAAGTGATGATTTATAAACTGCTGAACTTTATTATCTAAAATTAATTTGTTCAATTTAATCCAATTGTTTGGTAAGTGTTTTAACAACTGGATTATCAGCTAAAAATTCCTTTAAAATTACTTTGATAGCTGTATAACATGGAACTGCTAATATCAGCCCTATTATACTAAAAAGTAGCCCTCCAATGACAATTACTAAAAATATTTCTAAGGGATGCGATTTTACACTTTTAGAAAAAATTATCGGCTGACTGAAGAAATTATCAACCAATTGGGCTATGATATAACCAATTAAAACATAACCGGTAATTGGAAGCACATAATTTTGAAAATCATATTCTAAATTACTCGTCATGGTCAATGTTAACATTAATAAACCACCAATAAGCGGTCCAATGTATGGGATGATATTTAATAAAGCACATAAAAAAGCAATTACTACAGCACTTTCTACGTCAACAATTAAAAGTATTGTAGAATAAATTGTAAATAATATGGAGAGTTGAATAATTAATCCAATAAAGTAGCGAGATAATAAATCTTTAATCTTATTGATAGATTTTAATAACCTTTCTTCTTTTTCATCTGGTGTAATAGCCAAAAAAGCACTGTGTAAAATATTTGAATCCTTCATAAAAAAGAAGGTTATAAATAAAACAGAAAACAAACCCATACTAAAAGAACCGATAAAACCTACCAGAGAATTCAATAAGCTTGGAATGGATTGTATATTAGAAGCTATATCAATGTTTTCTAGTTCTTTAAAGGGATTAATTTTTTTGGTGGAAAAAAATATTTGTATTCTATTGATCAAATCCTTTATGTCACTTTGAAATTCAACTGTATTAAGCAAAGAAATATTATGCCCCTGTTTTACAATTAGTGGAATAAACATAGAAATAACACCAAAGGTTAAAACTATAAAAAATGCAAATGTAATCACCACTGACAAAGTATTGGGTAATTTCAATTTATTTTTTAAAAATCTTAAAAAGGGACGCGCAATCAGCGACAAAATAGATGCAATCGCCAAGTAAATTAATACTGGCTGAATTTTATTTAGGAACATAAGAGCCAACGCAATAGTAACTAAAATAGCAATAGCACGTAAAATTCCTCCAGATATAATTTTTGAATTCATAAGTGTAAATATAGCAAATAATTGACTTGTTAGTGAATCTTCTAAATTGAATTCAAATTTAATTTCAATAATATATATTTGTTAATTCAAATTTCAAAACATATGATGCCTAAAATTAAATTCCCTACAGCCCAAACCATTTTATTGATACTAGCAGGTTTGGTAACTTTATTAACATGGGTGATTCCCGCGGGCCAATTTGACCAATTATCATATGATAAGTCCAATTCTGAATTTATTAGAATCGGCCAAGAGGATGAAATGATTTATAAGGCCAATCAAGAGACTTTAAATTCATTAAGCATTAAGATTCCATTAGAAAAATTCACCAATGGAGATATATGGAAGCCTGTAGGTATTCCAGGAACTTACCAAAAAATTGAAGCCAAACCTCAGGGTTTATTACAGTTTATCCAATCACCCATCAAAGGGATTATGGCTGCTCTGGATATTGTTTTGTTAGTTTTGATTATTGGAGGATTTATTGGAATTACAAATTTTACAGGGGCTTTTGATGCTGGCATTACCTGGTTGGCAAAAAAACTAAAAGGAAAAGAAGCTATCTTGATTGTTCTGGTAACGGTTTTAATTGCTATAGGTGGGACTACTTTTGGATTGGCAGAGGAAACTATTGCTTTTTACCCTATCTTAATTCCGGTTTTTTTAGCTGCAAAATATGATGCCATGGTTGCAGTAGCCTGTATTTATTTAGGCTCATCTATCGGTACAATGGTATCTACTACCAATCCCTTTAGTACTATAATAGCTTCAGATACAGCAGGTATCAATTGGACCGATGGGATTACAGGTAGATTTATAATGCTACTATTGGGGGTTATTATATGTATTATATATATTATTCGCTATGCGGAAAAAGTAAAAAAGGATCCAACTAAATCAATTATATTTTCGCAAAAGGAAGAAATAGAAAAATTATTTAAAAGTAACTTATCAAGCGGAGCACGGAAATTTTCGGTACAAATTATTTTTATACTAATCATTTTTGCATCCTGTTTTGCCATTATGATTTTTGGAGTTTCTCAGTTGGATTGGTGGTTTTTGGAAATGACATCTGTTTTCTTGGTGGGAGCTATTGTTATTGGATTCGTATATCGAATTAACGAGAGTAAGTTTGTTGATGTCTTTATGAAAGGAGCGAATGATCTATTAAGTGTAGCATTTATCATAGGACTTGCAAGGGGGATTACCATTATTATGGATGATGGATTAATCAGTGATACTTTATTGTTTTATGCAAGTAATCTGACAGAAGGCATGAATAAAGGATTGTTTATCAATGTGATGATGTCCTTGTTTGCTGGCCTTTCATTTTTTGTTCCTTCCTCTTCGGGATTGGCAGTACTGTCAATGCCCATTATGGCTCCTTTGGCTGATGGAGTGGGAATAGGAAGAGAATTGATTGTAAATGCATACCAATATGGAATGGGGTTGTTTGCTTTTATTAACCCAACCGGGTTAATTTTAGCTTCCTTGGCCATGGTTAAAGTGGGTTATGATAAATGGCTGAAATTTGTGATGCCACTTGTAGGTATTCTTTTGATACTAACGATGTTGGTATTAACTATTTCTGTGTATTTGTAATGAGATGTTCTTTATCTATAAAATTATATGGACCCTGATGAAAAACATCATCTTAGTCAGAATTCATATCAAGAATATAAACTAATAAAAATATTAAAATGAGAAAAACTAAATCGATTCTGATAACTGCTATAATTTTATTGTCTGTTTCATCCATTCACATTGCTTGGAAAAATTACCCAAATCAAGGCGAAAATTGGATCTATCTTTTCAATGGTAAGAACCTAGAAGGTTGGATTCCGAAAATACACCACTATGAATTGGGAGATAATTATGAAAATACATTTTCGGTAAAGAATGGCAAAATTTTGATCAATTATGATGGTTATGGCGACTTTAATAATCGTTATGGTCATTTGTTTTATAAGGAATCATTTTCTTCTTACCATTTGAAATTTGAATACCGTTTTACAGATCAATGGCTAAAAGATGCCCCGTCTTATACCTATAGAAATAGTGGTGTGATGTTTCA
>JAUXGV010000246.1 GCA_030621915.1 Flavobacteriaceae bacterium | reverse complement strand
CTGAAGGCCTCAAAGTAAATTTGGAATAAGTTATTTCGTTTTAAATTAATAATATCCCTTGTTTACTACACTTCTTGGGATAAGAGATCTATATTAATTGAAATAAATAGAATCCAGCGTTCACTATGATCCTCGGGATAAGGGATTCACACATTTTTGTTTAATACAAAAGAGGTTCTCTGAAGATCCTAAAATAAATTTGGGATAAGCGCATTTTATATTCATTTGAAATCAATAAGATCCCGCGTTCACTATGTTCCGCGGGATAAGCGATTCACTCACTTTTGTTTAATACAAAAGTGGTTCTCTACAGATCCCAAAGCAAGTTTGGGATAAGCGATTCACACATTTTTACAATAAGTAAAAATGGTTCTCTGCTTACATGTTTCGTCTATACTGCCCTCCAACTTCGAATAGAGCCGAAGTGATTTGACCCAAAGTACAAACTTTTGTTGTTTCCATTAATTGTTCGAAAACATTTTCATTGTCAATGGCCTTTTGTTTTAATTTTTGAATTTCAGAAACTGATCGATTTTTATTTGCTTTATATAGATTCTGAATTACCTCAATTTGATGAGACTTTTCTTTTTCTGTAGCTCTGATAACTTCTTGTGGTAAAACAGTGGGAGATCCCTTGCTGCTCAAAAAAGTATTCACTCCAATTATTTCAAATTCACCTCTATGTTTTAATTCTTCATAATAAAGACTTTCTTCCTGAATTTTTGAACGCTGATACATGGTTTCCATGGCGCCTAAAACTCCACCTCTTTCTGTAATTCTGTCAAACTCTTCATAGACCGCATTTTCCACCATATCCGTTAATTCTTCAATAATAAACGCTCCTTGAATTGGATTTTCATTTTTACCCAAACCCAATTCTTTATTGATAATTAATTGAATGGCCATAGCACGTCGGACAGACTCCTCGGTTGGAGTTGTAATAGCTTCATCGTATGCATTGGTGTGCAGGGAATTACAATTATCGTAAATAGCGTAAAGGGCTTGTAGTGTAGTTCTTATATCATTAAAATCAATTTCCTGGGCATGTAATGAACGCCCCGAAGTTTGAATGTGATATTTCAACATTTGAGCCCTTTCATTAGCACCATATTTTAATTTCATAGCCTTGGCCCAAATTTTTCGAGCCACTCTTCCAATTACAGAATATTCAGGATCAATTCCGTTAGAAAAGAAAAATGATAGATTCGGACCGAATTTATTAATGTCCATCCCTCGACTTAAATAATATTCAACAAAAGTAAATCCATTGGATAATGTGAAGGCTAATTGAGAAATAGGATTTGCACCAGCTTCAGCTATATGATAACCCGATATTGAAACCGAATAAAAATTACGAATATTATTGATGTTAAAATATTCTTGAACATCCCCCATCATTTTTAAGGCAAATTCTGTTGAAAAAATACAAGTATTTTGTGCCTGATCTTCTTTTAAAATATCTGCTTGAACTGTACCTCTAACTTTTGAAATAGTTTCTTTTTTAATTTTTTGATAAACTTCATTTTCTAAAACTTCATCTCCGGATACTCCAAGAAGCATCAGCCCTAATCCGCTATTTCCTTTGGGAAGTTCACCTTGATATTTTGGCCTCTCAATTCCTTTTTCTTGATAGATTTTACCAATTTTTTTAGTAATAATATTTTCCAGTCCGTTGGCCTTGATGTATTTTTCGCATTCCTGGTCAATTGCTGCATTGAGAAAAAATCCGAGTAACATAGGTGCAGGTCCGTTTATTGTCATTGATACCGAAGTAAGCGGATTTGAAAGGTCAAATCCGGAATACAATTTTTTCATATCATCCAAACAGCAAATTGATACTCCTGCATTTCCAATTTTGCCATAAATATCTGGTCGAAGATGTGGGTCATTTCCATAAAGAGTAACGCTATCAAAGGCTGTAGAAAGTCTTTTAGCTTCAGAATCAAAACTCACATAATGGAATCTTCTGTTGGTTCGTTCAGGGCCTCCTTCTCCTGCAAACATTCTTGTTGGATCCTCGCCTGTCCGTTTGAACGGATAAATACCAGCGGTATATGGAAATTCGCCTGGAACATTTTCTTGTAAACACCACAATAAAATATCTCCCCAAGCCTCATACTTTGGTAAGGCAATTTTTGGGATTTTTAAATGAGATAAGGATTCGGTATGAGTTTTAATATTGATTTCCTTATCCCGAACCTTAAATTTAAAAATATCGTTTTTATAAAGTTGTTTTTTATGATTGAAATTTAAAATAATCTCCCAATTATGGGCATTCAAATCCATCTTAATTTTATCAAATTCTAGATGAAGTTGGTTGATCAGCTCAATATTTTCAATAGAATTTTCCTTTAAATATTTCTGATCAATTCCATTGATTGAAAGATCTAATGCTATTCCGGTTAAACTTTCGATAGTTTTATAGATGCCAAAAAGTGTTTGAGCAATTTTACTCTGTTCTTTACTCCAAAGATCATATTTGATATTGTTTTCAGTTATTTCAGATAAATATCTAATTCTATTGGGTGGAATAATAAATTTCTTATCGCTCATGGCTTCACTAATTTCAAATGTACTCTTGAGATCAGCATTGGTTTTCTCATTTATCTTTTGAATGATAAAACTATATAAATTATTGATGCCCGGATCATTAAATTGAGAGGCCATGGTTCCAAAAACCGGCATGGAATCAATATTCTCATCCCATAAATTATGGTTTCTTTGATATTGTTTCTTTACATCCCTCAAAGCATCCAGGGCTCCCTTTTTATCAAATTTATTGAGCGATATTGCATCAGCAAAATCAATCATATCAATTTTTTCCAGTTGCGTCGCTGCCCCATATTCAGGGGTCATTACGTAAAGTGATACATCTGAATGATCCAATATTTCAGTATCTGACTGTCCGATACCTGAAGTCTCTAAAATAATTAAATCATAAGACGCAGCCTTTAATATTGTCAAGGCATCATTTACATGTTTGGATAATGCCAAATTGGATTGTCTTGTTGCCAGAGAACGCATATATACCCTTTCATTATTAATTGAGTTCATTCTAATTCGATCACCTAAAAGGGCACCTCCGGTTTTTCTTTTTGATGGATCCAC
>JAUXGV010000052.1 GCA_030621915.1 Flavobacteriaceae bacterium | reverse complement strand
TTTAAAAGCACAAGCAAAGGTTTTATAAAGGGATTGTCTAGAGTAGGAATAAAGAAAAAATGGGGCTATATCAATACAAAGGGGGAATTGTTAAACAATACCTGGTATGACAATGCCGAGAATTTTGTTGAAATAAATTAGAAAAGAATTAAATGAGAAGTGCATTGGTTACAGGGGGTTCACGTGGAATTGGTAGAGCCATCTGCGATAAATTATCGCTAGATTCTGATTATCATATAATAATTAATTATAATTCAAATAAGGAAGCTGCCGAAAAAACTTTAGAACTAGTTCGTTCAAATGGGAATACGGGAGAAATACTGCAATTTGATGTCACCGATTTCAATGATGTTTCAGCCAAGCTTAATGACTGGCATGAGAATAATAAAGAAGGGATTGTTGAAGTAATTGTGAATAATGCAGGGATTACCAAAGATGGGTTGTTTATGTGGATGCCTAAAGAGGATTGGGATAGTGTGGTTAATACAAGTTTGAATGGATTTTTCAATGTCACCAACAATCTAATGCAAAAAATGTTACGGAATAGATATGGTAGAATTGTAAATATTGTATCGGTTTCCGGGTTAAAAGGTACCGCGGGACAAACCAATTATTCAGCAGCAAAGGGAGCTATAGTTGCAGCTACTAAAGCTTTGGCACAAGAGGTGGCCAAACGAAAAATTACGGTAAATGCGGTTGCTCCGGGATTTATAAAATCTGATATGACAAGCGATCTGGATGAAAAAGAATTAAAGAAAATGATACCTGTAAACAGGTTTGGTGAAGTTGAGGAAGTAGCAGATCTTGTATCGTTTTTAGTATCTAAAAAGGCATCTTATATTACTGGTGAAATTATAAATATTAATGGAGGGATTTATTCTTAATAAACAATGAGTAGGGTAGTTATTACAGGAATGGGTATTTACTCCTGCTTGGGTGTAAATTTGCAAGAAGTTAAGGAAGCTTTATATAATGGTAAGTCGGGAATAGTTTATGATCAGGAAAGAAAAGATTTCGGATATAGATCGCCATTAACTGGGTTTGTTCCAGAACCTAATGTGAAAAAATTACTATCAAGAAGAGAACGGATCAGTATGGGTCAAGAATCTCAATATTCATATTTGTCAACAATAGAGGCCTTAAAAAATGCTAAAATAGACGAGGCATTTTTAAGAGAAAATGAAGTTGGTATTCTGTTTGGAAATGATAGTACGGCTCTGTCAGTTGTTGAGGCAAATGATAAAGTTAGGGAAAAAGGCGATACAACTTTATTGGGTTCAGGAGCCATATTTAAATGTATGAATTCAACAGTTACTATGAATCTGGCCACAATTTTTAAATTGACGGGTATTAATTTAACGGTGAGCGCGGCTTGTGCCAGCGGATCTCATTCGGTAGGATTAGGTTTTCATCTGATCAAGAGCGGATTACAGGATTGTATTATTTGTGGAGGTGCTCAAGAGATCAATAAATATGCACTAAGTAGCTTTGATGGCTTAGGAGTTTTTTCAACGAATACTGAGGACCCTACTAAAGCTTCCAGACCTTTTGATAAAAATAGAGATGGGTTGATACCTAGTGGAGGAGCAGCTTCATTGGTTTTAGAGAGCTATGATTCAGCTATTAAACGTGGCGCTACTATTTTAGGGGAGGTGCTGGGATACGGTTTTTCTTCAAATGGTGAGCACATCTCAAATCCAAATGTGGAAGGGCCTAGTAGAGCTATGAAAAAGGCGCTTAATCAGGCCAAATTATTGCCTCAGGATATTGATTATGTCAACGCCCATGCCACATCAACACCAGTTGGAGATCAAAATGAAGCCAAAGCAATATTCAATGTTTTTGGCGAAAACTGTCCCTATGTAAGCTCAACAAAATCAATGACAGGGCATGAGTGCTGGATGGCCGGGGCAAGCGAAATTATTTATTCAATGCTAATGATGGAACATTCATTTATTGCACCAAATATTAATTTGGAAGAAACAGATGAAGATTCAACAAAAATAAATTTGGTCACAAAAACGATATCTAAAAATATTGATGTATTTTTGTCGAATTCTTTTGGATTTGGAGGTACAAATTCGGCAATAATTGTGAAAAAATTATAATTTGAATATGGAAAAGAGTACTATAATTAGTAAGATTAATGATTTTCTTGAAGATGAGTTTGAAGTAGAAGTGGACGAAATAAGGCCAGCAGCAAACTTAAAAGAAACTCTGGAGCTTGATAGTTTGGATTATGTGGATTTGGTAGTTTCAGTTGAATCAAATTTTAGTGTTAAATTGGATGCTGAAGATTTTGTAGATATTATAACCCTTCAAAATTTTTATGATTTAATTGAAAAAAAAATAAACTAATCACTTATTAATGTCTCAATGGGATGGCAAATCAAAAGGCTTAGTATTTGGGTATAAAATATTTATTTTTTTTATTCAAAAATTAGGTATTGGTTGGGCCTATTTTCTCCTTTATATTGTTTCTTTTTATTACTTATTATTTTCCGTACAAGGCAGAAATGCGAGTATTTATTATTTTCATAAACGCTTGGGGTTTTCAAAATTCAATAGTTTTTTAAAAGTCTACAAAAATAATTATACTTTTGGTCAAACCATTATCGATAAAGTTGCAATATCTTTTGGACTTGGGGATAGGTTTACTTATAATCATGACGGGGGAGAAGTGATTAAAGAACTACTGAAAAATAAAAAAGGAGGTATATTGATTAGTGCCCACGTAGGAAACTTTGAAATTGCTGAATATTTCTTCAGCGAAATCAATGAAATTTCTCAAATTCATTTGGTAACTACAGATAATGAACATAGAGCCATAAAGGATTATCTCGAAAGCATTTCGCTAAAATCAAGCATAGAATTCATCATTATTAAAGAAGATATGTCGCATATATTTCAAATTAATAATGCGCTGAACAATAATGAGTTGGTGTGTTTTACGGGTGATAGATATTTTGAAGGTAACAAAGTTTTGTCTGAAAAACTACTCGGTAAAGAAGCTAATTTCCCGGCAGGCCCCTTTTTATTAGCTTCAAGATTAAGGGTTCCTGTAATATTTGTTTATGTTATGAAAGAAACAAATACTCATTATCATTTATATGCAAGCGAAGCCAAATACAAACATAGAGATGCTATGGATTTATTGAAACAGTATACTGTAAGTATCGAAAATATTTTAAAAAAATACCCATTTCAATGGTTCAATTATTTCGATTTTTGGAAAGATATGAAGTAATTTAATCCTCTGTAATTTAAAATAATTATCAAAATTTAAACATATGAAAAATGTGCTTGTTATTTATTATACCCAATCAGGGCAATTACTAGAGATTTCGAAAAATATCGCCGAAGTACTTGAGCTATCTGAAAACGTTAATTTATCTTTTTACGAAATTAAATTAAAAAATGAATTCCCCTTTCCATGGAACAGAAAGGACTTTTATGATGCTTTTCCCGAAACATTTTTACAAATCCCTGCCGAATTGGAAGATTTGGATAATCCCATTTTGAACAAGCATTATGATTTGATAATACTATCCTATCAGGTTTGGTTTTTGACTCCTTCTATACCTATTAATTCGTTTTTGAAAAGTAAAATTTCTGCTTCATTATTAAAAAATACACCTGTTATAACTGTTATTGGTTGTAGGAACATGTGGATCAAAGCTCATGAAAAAGTAAAACAATTACTGGTAGACAATGGTGCCAAACTTGTTGGGAATATTGCTTTAGTTGACAGGCATATCAATCATATTAGCGTTATTACTATTGTTCATTGGATGTTTTCTGGAGTTAAAAAAAGATATTTAGGAGTTTTTCCGAGACCAGGAGTTTCGGATAAAGATATTGATGAATCTACCAAATTTGGACCTGTAATTTTGAATAATCTGTTTGAAGATAACTTTGATAAGTTGCAAGGTCAACTACTTGAAAAAAATGCAGTTAAGATCAAACCATTTTTAGTTTTAATGGATAAACGAGCCAATGTTTTATTTGGAAAATGGGCCAATTTAATATCTAAAAAAGGTCCTGCTAAAAGCCCCAAAAGAGGTGTATGGATTCGCTTATTCAACCTTTATCTGGTGATTGCTATTTGGCTAATTGCACCCATTGTTTTTATAATATTTTTGTTAACTTACGGGCCTTTAATTGGAAGAATTAAAAAGGAAAAACACTATTATTCATCTATAGATTTAAAGTAGAAATAGTAATATGAATGACGTTTATATAACCCGGGTTTCAAAGTATTTACCCAATAAACCGGTCAGCAATGATGAGATGGAAGCAAAATTGGGAATTATCAATGGAGTGGAGTCTAAAGCCAGAAGATTGGTGCTACGGAATAATAAAATAAAAACAAGATATTATGCAATTGATGATAAAGGTAACGTAACCCATAATAATGCTCAATTAACAACCGAAGCAATAAAATCCTTGTGTGATGATGAATTTAAATCGGATCAAATAGAGTTACTTTCTTGTGGAACCACAAGCCCCGATCAAATATTACCTTCTCATGCTGCCATGGTTCATGGAATTTTGAAAAATGGAAATATGGAATTAAATTCAGTCTCAGGAGCCTGTTGTTCGGGTATGAACGCATTAAAATATGGTTATTTAGCTGTTAAATCTAAACAGACAAATAATGCTGTTTGCACGGGTTCTGAAAGATTGTCATCATGGTTGAAATCGGATATTTTCGAACCTGAAATATCTCATTTAAAAAATTTAGAAGAAAGACCCATTTTGGCGTTTAACAAAGACTTTATTCGATGGATGCTTTCTGACGGAGCTGGAGCCATTCTTTTGGAAAATGAACCTAATGGACAAACTCCTTTAAAAATTGAATGGATGGAAGGTTATTCCTTTGCCTATGAATTGGAAACATGTATGTATGCCGGCGGTGAAAAGTTGGAAAATGGTGATTTGAAACCCTGGAGTGAATACCCTTCTCAAAGTTGGAATGAAAAATCAATATTTGCCATTAAACAGGATGTGAAGTTACTTAGTGAAAATATAATTGTTAAAGGTGTTGAAAGTTTAAAAAAAGCCATTGATAAAAACAACTTAAAACCAGAGGATATTGACTATTATTTGCCTCATATTTCTTCCTATTATTTCAAAGAAAAACTCTATGAAGAAATGCAAAAACAAGGAGTTGGAGTGCCTTGGGAAAATTGGTTTATGAATTTAAGCGAAGTTGGAAATGTGGGTGCAGGATCTATTTATTTAATGCTTGAAGAATTGGTGCATTCAGGAAAACTTAAAAAAGGAGATAAAATTCTACTTTCAGTACCTGAAAGTTCTCGTTTTCTTTATGCTTATTCTCTTTTAACAGTCTGCTAATTATTCAAATTATTGAACATCCTATATCAAATATAAGACATTTAATTCCGCAAAATGATCCATTTGTTATGGTCGATGTTTTGTTGTCTTTTACCAAGACTAAAGTTGTTTCATCCTTTACAATAAATGAACATAATATTTTTTTTGACAGCAATTTTTTAATGGAATCCGGCTTGATAGAAAACATGGCTCAAACCGTAGCCTTACATACTGGATACGATTTTTTTTTAAGAAATGAACCCGCCCCTACAGGATATATTGGATCTATTAAGAATATTGAAATATTGAAGCTTCCAAAAATGAACGAAAAGATTATTACGGAAGTTGAAATTTTACATGAATTTAATGGAGTAACACTTGTAGATATATTTGTGTTAAATGGTGAAAAAGAAAAGATTGCGTACGGTCAAATGAAAACTGTCATAGCAAGTTAATGATTGATTTAGAAAAAATAGATATCACCAATTTTTTACCTCACCGTAAACCGTTTTTAATGGTGGACAAGGTATTGTCTTTAGGAGATAAGCATGTGACAACCTCTTTTTATATTAACAAAGAAAGTGTTTTTGTTCAGAATAATATTTTTGTAGAAGCTGGTTTGGTAGAATTTGCAGCTCAAACGTGTTCTTCAATTGTGGGTAAAAGTTATTTTGATGATGATGATATAGAGGGTAAAGGAACAAAATTAATTGGATTTATTAGTACAATTAAAGAGGTTGAAGTTTTTTCCTGTCCAGATATAGAATCAACAATAATTGCCAAGGCAAAATTAATTTCCAGATATGATACAGATGAATTTTGTATTTGCACCTTACAATGTAATATTTATAAAGGGGTAAAAGAATTGTTATCTTGTCAAATGAACTTATTTATACAAGAAGTAAAATAATTAAACCCGATGAAAAAAAAGGATATTCCACAGGATAAAAGCAATTTGGCCTCGGCCAATTTTAAGGAGCTTTGTTATGCGGTAGATGACAATGGAAATTATATAACTGCTAAAAGCTCAGGTTGGGATCCTAAAACAATTGCTTTAAATAATGCGATAGATGAAATTGAAGAACGTATAGCCGATGCAAAATACCGAGTGTTGAATGAAAAATCCAGTCCTATTGAATATTATATGGAACTTCATAAAATGGATGTAAATATCTTATCTAGTTATATGGGAATATGGACATGGAGAGTAAAGCGACATTTTAAACCGGCCGTTTTCAAAAGATTATCGTCAAAAGTTTTGCATAAATATGCTGAGGTCTTTGAAATTTCAATTAAAAAATTAAAGAATATTGAGTATGAAAATTGATTTTACACATCATCAATCTGCGCATTGTGAAAATGGTGTTATTTCTAATTTAATGAAATTTAATGGATTTCAAATAAGTGAACCTATGGTCTTTGGTATAGGATCTGGCTTGTTATTTTGCTATATCCCATTTTTAAAAATAAATCATGCTCCAGCAATAACTTATAGAACAATGCCTGGTCAAATTTTTAAAAAATTTGCGAAAAGAGTTGGAATAAAAATAGAAAGAGAGAAATTTAAGAACCCGGAAAAGGCAAAAGAAAGGTTGGATGAAAATTTGAAGAATAACAATCCAGTTGGCTTACAAGTTGGTGTATTTAATTTGCCCTATTTTCCAGATGAATACCGATTTCATTTCAATGCTCATAACTTGATTGTTTATGGTAAACAAGATGACACTTACCTGATAAGTGATCCTATTATGGAAACAATTACGAGCTTAACGGAAAAAGAACTTGAAAGGGTTCGTTTTGCTAAAGGCGCTTTTGCCCCCAAAGGCCACATTTATTATCCTGTTAATTTTCCAGATGAGTTAAGTTTGGATAAAGCTATCATCAAAGGAATAAAGAATACCTGTAAAGATATGTTGGCTCCAATACCAATAGTTGGAGTAAGAGGAATCAGGCTGACAGCAAATTTGGTTCGAAAATGGCCTCATAAAAAAGGTGTTAAAAAAGCCAATCACTATTTGGGGCAAATAGTAAGAATGCAGGAAGAAATTGGAACCGGAGGAGGTGGATTCAGATATATTTATGCAGCTTTTTTGCAAGAATCCGGCAAGATTTTAAAAAATGAAAAATTAGCGAAACTATCAGAAGAAATGACCATTATTGGTGATTTATGGAGAGATTTTGCCTTGGATGCCTCTAGAATTTATAAAAATAGAAGTGTTAAAAAAGATGCATATAATGATGTGGCTGCACAAATGGATATTTTAGCTGATAAGGAAGAAGTGTTTTTTAAGAAATTGAAAAAAGCAATTGCATAGATGAATGAATTAATGATTCAAATTATTCAGTTGGCAAAAAAGTATGAAAAATCAGATACTTATGCAATAGAGCCAATGGACTTAAAAATTTATAAATCAGAAATATTTGGATTATTAGGGCCTAATGGAGCAGGAAAGACAACACTCATTTCTATGTTAAGTGGGTTAATAAAACCTAGTTCGGGTTCAATTGAAGTAGGACATTTAAATTTTAATAAGAGTAGAAAACAAATTCAGAACTTTATTGGGGTTGTACCACAGGAATATGCCTTATATCCAACATTAACAGCCTTTGAAAACTTATTGTATTTTGGCGCCATGTATGGTTTGAAAGGAAAGGATTTAAAAGATACGATTAATCAAGCCCTAGAGAATTTGGGGCTTTTTAAGTTTCGAAATCAGCAGATAAAGACCTTTTCAGGAGGTATGAAGCGACGAATAAATTTATTAGCCGGTATTCTTCAGCAGCCAAAGATACTTTTTTTAGACGAACCAACCGTTGGTGTTGATGTACAGTCTAAAAACGTAATTATTGAGCATTTAAAGCAATTAAATTCCTTGGGAACTACAATTATTTACACTTCTCATCATATGGTTGAAGCCCAGTATATTTGTTCTCGTGTAGCCATTATGGATCATGGAAAAATTATTGCAAAAGGAACTCCGGATGAATTGATTGAATCTACACAAAACGCAAGAAGATTGGAAGACGTTTATTTAAATTTGACCGGTAGTGAGTTAAGAGATTATGTATAAACTCAGGATAGCTACATATAAGGAATATTTACTCCTAAAAAGAGATTTGGGAGGCTTATTGGTTTTATTTTTAATGCCCTTGATATTATTAATTACGGTAACTTTAATTCAAAACAGCTCCTTTGTAAATGTTGACAATGTTAAAATTCCAATTCTTCTGATCGACAATGATGCCGATGAATTGTCGGAATCAATTATTACCAATTTGAAGGATACCAAAACCTTTGAAATTTATAGTGAAATTGATGGGATTCCCATCGATGAAGATCAGGCAAATAAATTGGTTTTACAAGGAAAATATCAATTGGCAATCATTATTCCGAAAAATTTAACAACTAATTTAAAGGTCAAGGTATCTCAAAATGTTGATGAAATTTTAAGTGAAATTGGGATGGAAGAAGAATCAATTAAGGTGAAGACCAAAATTGAAACCCAACAAGTTAAATTATATTTTGACCCAACTTCACATATTTCTTTTAAAAACAATATTAAAAATGCCATTGATAAAATGGTTTCCAAGATTGAGTCTCAAAGTATTTATAAGGCATTTCAAAAAGAGTTAGAAATTGAAGGAGAACTATTTAATAATTCTAGCTTTATTTCATTTCTAGAGGTCAATACTTATCAAAAAGGCAATGAAATCAAGCCAAATTCAGTTCAGCATAATGTTCCTGCATGGGCGTTGTTTGCTATATTTTTTATTGTAATTCCACTATCAATCAATATAGTAAATGAAAAAAACCAAGGAACATTTATTAGATTAAAAACGAGCCCTATTTCTTATGCTACCACCTTAGGGTCAAAGATATTGGTTTATTTAGCAGTTTGCATGATTCAATTCTTTTTGATGTTATTGGTTGGATTTTATTTGTTTCCATACATTGGTTTACCGGAATTGATAATTAATGGGAGTTATATTTTATTATTTATAGTGGCTCTTTTCTGTGGCTTAGCGGCCATTGGTTTTGGGATTTTGTTAGGTACTTTATCGAATACAGCGGAACAGTCTGCGCCTATGGGAGCAACATCAGTAGTGGTATTGGCCGCTATAGGAGGAGTTTGGATTCCCGTTTTTATGATGCCTGAATATGTACAATTCATTGCAAAAGCATCACCTATGAATTGGGGATTGAATGCCTTTTATGACGTAATTATAAGAAATGGAAGTCTTTTAGATATATCTATGGAGATATTTTTATTGGGACTATTTTTTATAGTATTTTTATTTAGTTCAATTTATTATGATAAGGTTAAAAATAATGTTTAAATATGATTATTAAAGAAATAACTACCATACGAGTTCGATTTAACGAAACTGATTCCTTAGGAATTGTTTGGCATGGCAATTATATTTCATATTTTGAGGAAGGAAGAGAAGCCTTTGGGAGAAAGCATGGATTATCATATTTGGATGTAAAAAATAATGGTTATGCAACTCCCATAGTTGAATCTCATAGCAAACATAAATTGCCTTTGAAATATGGTGATATTGCCACGATTGAAACTACTTTTGAAGATGTGCCCTCCGCTAAAATGATATTTACTTATAAAATATTTAATACGGAAAAGAAATTGGTTTGCGAAGGGAGAACAGTTCAGGTTTTTGTTGAAACCAGTGGAGATCTTTCTTTAAATCTTCCGTCATTTTTTAGAAAATGGAAAATGAAAGAGGGCTTATTAAATTAACATAGATGAGAGAAGTTTACATTACAAATCATCATATCATATCTTCTTTAGGCTTTGACAGCGATTCAAATTTCAAAAATTTGATGAATCAAAAAACAGGTATTAAAAAACACAAAAAAGAGAATAATGAAGACTATTATAGTTCTTTAATTGATAGAGAAGAATTAAATGCTGAATTTTCAAAAATTGGAAATATTGATTTATATACCGACTTGGAAAAATTAATGTTGATTTCAGTAAATGATATTCTTGAAAAATCTAAGTTAAGTATTTCATATAAAACTGGATTGATTATTTCTACCACAAAGGGTAATATTGATGTTTTAGACGCTCGTTCAAAATTCCATAAATATGAAAAAAGGGTGTACTTGTCAGAATTAGGTAGGCAAATTAAAGAGTTTTTCGGTTTTGAAAACGAGGCCATTGTATTGTCAAATGCATGTGTGTCTGGTGTGTTGGCACTTTCTGTTGCAGATAGAATGATTCAATCAGAAATTTATGATGATATTATTGTGGTAAGCGGAGATTTGGTTAGTGAATTTATTTTATCCGGCTTTACTTCTTTTCAAGCCATAAGTGATGAACCTTGCAGACCATTCTCTAAAAACAGGACAGGAATTACTATAGGTGAGGCGGTTGTAAGCGCCTTGGTTAGATCTTCTTATAATGATGCAAAATCAAAAAATATAACACAGATTTTAGGGAGTGGTTCCTGCAATGACGCAAATCATATTTCTGGGCCATCCAGAACAGGGGAAGGTTTGTATTTAAGCGTGAAGTCAGCCATAAAGGAAGCTGAAGTATCTTTGAATGAAATCGATTATATTTCGGCCCACGGAACGGCGACAGAATTTAATGACGAGATGGAAGCTGTGGCCTTTGGTAGATTAAATATGTTGGATATACCTTTAAATAGTTTAAAAGGTTACTACGGGCATACTTTGGGAGCCTCAGGTCTCTTAGAAACAATAATAGGTATAGAATCGATGCATCACAATACATTGATTCCTTCTTTCGGTTTTGACGAATTAGGCGTTTCTCAGCATGTAAATGTGATAGAGAAAATGGAGCAAAAAGAAATCAATATGTTTTTAAAAACTGCCTCAGGTTTTGGAGGTTGTAATACTGCAGTTATATTTAAAAAAATAGTTAATTAATAGTTGATAATATTGAAAAGGGATCATTAAAATCTCTTAAATTTATAGAATCAAATAACCAAGTTTTAATATGTCAAAAAAGCAATTAAAAGCCATTGAAGCTTTAGAAGAAGCTCAAAAAATAGCATTTGCACCCTTTATATTTCAAGCTACCGTATCCCTTAGGAAATTGGGTGTTTTCGACCTAATTTTTGAGAATAGGCATGTTGGCGGTGTAACTATAGAAGAAATTGCTAAAAAATTATCAATAAGTAATTATGGAATTGGCGTTTTATTGGAAATAGCGGAAAGTTCGGATATTGTAAGTAAAAATTCTGAGCATAAATTTGAACTAACCAAAACAGGATACTTTTTAAATTTTAACAAAACCGTTGATGTAAATATTAATTTTACCAACGAAGTCTGTTATAAGGGGTTATTCCATTTGGAAGAATCTATAAAAACAGGTAAACCTGAGGGATTGAAAGAATTGGGCGATTGGGATACAATTTATGAAGGCCTGAGTCTGCTTGATCCTGAAGCTCAAAAATCATGGTTCGAATTTGATCATCATTATTCTGATGATGTATTTGACGATGCTTTGAAAATCATTTTTAGAACCAACCCTAATGTCGTTTTTGATATCGGTGGAAATACAGGAAAATTTGCCATAAGCTCCTGTAAATTCAATGCTGATGTGGCCATAAAAATTATTGATTTGCCGGGACAGTTAAATAAAGCACTTGTAAATATAAAAAATGAGGGCTTTGAAGATAGGGTTTCAGGATTTGAAATAGATTGGTTATCAAAAGATCCACAAATTCCGACCGGAGCAAATACTATTTGGATGAGCCAGTTTTTAGATTGTTTTTCCGAAGATGAGATACTCAAAATATTAAAAACTTGCGTCAAATCCATGGATGATCAAGCGGAGTTACTTATCATGGAAACATTTACTGATAGACAAAAATTTGACAATGCAAAATTTATTCTTGAAGCTACCTCGTTGTATTTTACTGCATTAGCTAGTGGAAATAGCAAAATGTATCCAGCAGAAGTATTTATAAAATTGATTAAAAAAGCAGGATTGATGATTAAAGAAGATTTAAATATTGGTGAATATCATACAATTTTAGTTTGTAAAAAAATTGGTCATATTGAGTAAAAACATATTTATACATAGTTATATAAAAATTAAGGATAGCAAGGTTCATTTGAATGGGGAATTAATTTTCCATGATGAAAATAGTGATTTAAAAACATTTTTAAAAAAGTTGTACAAAAATTTAAAAATAAGTTATCCAAAATTTTTTAAAATGGATAGTTTAAGTAAACTTGCGTTTTTATCAGCTGAAGTATTACTGAAGGAATCAAGTATAGAAAGTAATAATATTGCAATCGTATTGTCAAATAACGCATCGAGTCTGGATACTGATAGAAAACATCAGGAATCGATAAATGATCCTCAAAATTATTTCCCGAGTCCGGCTGTTTTTGTTTATACTTTGCCTAATATTGGCATTGGAGAAATAAGTATCCGCCATCAGATAAAAAGTGAGAATGCTTTTTTTATATTTGAAGAATATAATCCTGATTTTCATTATAATTATGAAAATAGCTTGATAGAATCTAATAAATCTGATAGCATATTAGCTGGTTGGGTAAACATTGATAAAGATAGTTATGAAGCTTTTCTTTATTTGGTAACTGATATCGGGAAAATTGAACATACTGCAAAAAATTTAAAAGAACTATATAAAAATTAATAATGGAAGAATTAAAGTTGGAATTAAAGGAGAAGATTATTGAAAATCTTAATTTAGAAGATATTGAAATCAATGAAATTGAGAATAATGACCCATTATTTGGTGATGGTTTAGGCTTAGATTCAATCGATGCATTGGAATTGATAGTTATGTTAGATAAGGATTATGGTATTAAATTATCCGATCCGAAAAAAGGAAAGGTCATTTTTGAATCCATTGATACCATGGCCACTTATATTACAGGAAACAGAACCAAATAACTATGAATAGAGGTGTTGCCATTACTGGAATGGGTATCATTTCTTCGATTGGAAATAATTTGGAAGAAAATTTCCAATCTTTGATTAAGAAAACATCAGGTATATCCAGAATAAAAAATATTGAAACCCATCATAAGAATCACATTAAAGTTGGTGAAATAAAGGCAACCAATGATGAATTGATCAGAATTCTAAAATTACCCACTTCAAATAACTATTCAAGAACTGCTTTATTAGCAGAAATTGCAGTGAAGGAGGCGGTAAGAAAAGCCAATATTAATGATATCGAGGCGTATAAAACAGGATTGATTTCTGCAACTAGCGTGGGCGGAATGGATATGACTGAAAAGCATTATCATTCTCAATTTGAAGAATCAAAAAATAGAAAATATATTGAAAGTCATCCTGTTGTAGATGCTACGACCAAAATAGCCAATAGTTTAAAAATTACTGATTTTGTTACAACAATTAGTACAGCTTGTTCCTCTTCTGCCAATGCGATTATGTTGGGTGCAAGGATGATCAAAGCAGGGAAATTGGATAGAGTTATTGTTGGCGGAGCCGATTGTTTGTCGAAATTTACAATCAATGGGTTTAAAACATTGATGATTCTTTCGGAGGAAAATTGCAGACCCTTTGATCAGAATAGAACGGGTTTAAATTTGGGAGAAGCCGCTGCATTTTTGGTTTTGGAATCAGATAAAGTTGTTGCAAAGGAAAACAAAGAAATTCTCGCTTATGTATCCGGATATGCCAATGCCAACGATGCTTTCCATCAGACCGCCTCATCAGAAAATGGTGAGGGTGCAACTTTAGCCATGACTGAAGCTTTAAAAGTTGCAAAATTATCCTCGAAACATATTGATTATATCAATGCTCATGGAACTGCAACGGAGAATAATGACAACTCAGAAAGTAAAGCAATACTTAGAGTTTTTGAAAACAAAGTACCTAATTTGAGCTCAACAAAGGCCTATACCGGTCATACTTTAGCGGCAGCGGCTGCTATTGAAGCTGTATATTCAATATTGTCCTTACAAAAAGGGTTAATTTTTCCAAATTTGAATTTTAAAACACCGATAGAAGAAACAGGAATTATTCCTGAAACTGATCTTGTTATAAAAGAACTACAGCATGTTTTGTCTAATTCTTTTGGTTTTGGAGGGAACTGTTCTACCTTAATTTTTTCAAAGGCTTAGATCATGAGTAAATGCTATATTAATGGAATAGGATGTGTATCGGCTCAGAACACTACTGTAGATTATGACTTTAAAAATTATCAGGAATTGATTGAAGATGTAGTTTTTGCTCATAAACCAAATTATAAGGCCTATATAAAACCAACTTTGATAAGAAGAATGTCCAGTGGGGTTAAAATGGGAGTAGTGGCATCATCTATTGCCTTAGAACAAGCAAATTTGGAAATTCCTGGATCAATTATTACAGGCTCTGGTATGGGTTGTGTAAGGGATTCTGATAAGTTTTTGAAAAATATCATTAATAATGATGAACAGTTTCTAACACCCACATCATTTATTCAATCCACACACAATACCGTGGGTGCGCAAATAGCCTTGGGCTTGGAATGTAAAGCTTATAATGTGACTTATGTGCATGGAGCTACTTCATTTGAATCGTCATTAATCGATGCACAACTTATGTTGGATGAAAATGTTGAAAATGTATTGGTGGGTGGTGTAGATGAATTAGGAGAATATACCACGAATTTATATAAGTTGATCGGACATGTAAAAGAACCCTCATCAATTGGGTTGAAATCGAAAGGTGCTATTTTTAGTGAAGGTGCACAATTTTTTGTTTTGATGAATCAAAAAACCAATCAATCCTATGCTCAACTGGTTGATGTTGCCATTTATAATCATTTGGATGACAGTGAAATCGAAGCTCGATTGATTCAGTTTTTAGGCAATAACAATCTAAGTATTTCGGATATTGATACCGTTGTATTGGGAAAAAATGATGATTTAGAATACGATTATATTTATAAAAACCTACAAGAATCCATATTAAAAAATACTCAACAATTGCGCTATAAACATCTTTCCGGAGAATATAATACAGTTTCATCATTTGGATTATGGATGGCTTGCCACATAATAAAAGAACAAGAAATTCCCGAAATACTGAAATTAAATAAACAGGAAAAGACACCGCTGAGAAATATTCTTCTTTATAATCAGTATAGGGGAGGAAATCATAGTTTTACATTGTTAGGCTCATGCTAACTTTTAAAAATGTAAATATCATTTCTATTTTATATTTGACGGTATTTGCACTGTTAAAAATTGGTTTTGATATTTCATTCTGGTGGATACTATTGATTTTTGTTATTTGGATTACATTAACCATCATTGGTTCCTTTCATATTCGTTGGAATTATTTTTTAAAAGCAAAGCACAGAAACAATAAAGTTGAACAAAATGCCATATCCATTACTTTTGATGATGGTCCAAATGTTGATTTTACCCCAAGGGTTTTAAGATTGCTTAA
>JAUXGV010000090.1 GCA_030621915.1 Flavobacteriaceae bacterium | reverse complement strand
CAGAAACTTTACTGTCGCAAATTATTGATATGGTAAATACGGCAAGTAGAAGTAAAGCTCCAATTCAGAATCTAGCAGATAAAATTGCGAAATACTTTGTGCCCATTGTCATATTTATTTCTATTATTACTTTTGGAATTTGGGTAGTTTATGGCCCAGAACCCACATATGTATTCGCTTTTGTAAATGCCATTGCTGTATTGATTATTGCATGCCCTTGTGCTTTAGGATTGGCCACTCCAATGTCTGTCATGGTTGGGATTGGTAAAGGTGCCCAATCTGGTGTATTGATTAAAAATGCTATGGCATTGGAAAAAATGAATACAGTGGACACATTAATTGTTGATAAAACAGGAACCCTTACGGAAGGTAAACCCTCTGTTGAAAAAGTAGTTTCTGTAACATCAATTGATGAGTCATCATTGATATCACAAATTGCTTCATTAAATCAATATAGTGAGCATTCATTGGCTGAAGCGATCGTAAAATATGGGAAGTTAAAAAACAGTCATTTGATTAATGTTGAAAATTTTGAGACTATAGTCGGAAAAGGAGTTTTGGGTATTGCCAATAATAAAAAAATTGCCTTGGGGAATAAAAAGTTAATGGATCATCTATCAGTTTCAATTTCGGAAAAAATAATGGCAATGGTTGTAGAAGAGCAGAAGCTGGGAAAAACGGTATCATTTGTTTCAATTGACGGATTGGTTGTTGGATATGTTGCCATATTGGATGCAATTAAAGCAAGTAGCAAAGAAGCCATTGAGAAGCTTCAAAAAAGCGGATTGGAAGTGATCATGCTCACAGGTGATAATAAAAATACAGCCAAAACGGTAGCTGAAAAATTAAATATTTCTCGTTATAAATCAGAATGTCTTCCTGAGGATAAATTGAAATATATTATGATATTACAGCAAGAAGGAAAGGTTGTGGCCATGGCAGGTGATGGCATCAATGATGCACCGGCATTGGCTCAAGCCGATATTGGTATTGCCATGGGAACAGGAACAGATGTGGCCATAGAGAGTGCCATGATAACATTGGTAAAAGGAGATTTGCGTGGAGTTTATAAAGCGAAAAAATTGAGTCATAATGTGGTCAAAAATATTAAGGAAAACCTCTTTTTTGCCTTTATATATAATAGTATAGGTGTGCCCATTGCAGCGGGTGTTTTGTATCCAGTATTTGGACTTTTATTGTCCCCAATGATAGCAGCTTTGGCAATGAGTTTTAGTTCTGTTTCCGTTATTGCCAATGCTTTGAGATTAAGAAAAATAAAGATTTAAAAAATATTGTAATGAAAAAATATGCGATTTATATTGGAATATTAGCTATCGGACTTTTATTGGGTTGGTTGCTTTTTAGTAATTCATCAAATAATGAGAAAACACATAATCATGATGACATTAGCCAGAGTAACCAAATGTGGACCTGCTCAATGCATCCACAAATTCTACAACCAGAATCTGGAGATTGTCCAATTTGTGGTATGGATTTAGTTCCAGTTGAAACCAATGAAGATGGATTAACAGCTAATCAGTTTAAATTGACTGCTAATGCCATGGCCTTAGCGAATGTACAAACTCTAATTATTGGAAATATTGATAAAGTAGATAATTCAATCTTATTATCAGGAAAGATTGGTATAAACATGGATGAAATTGCTACTCAACCTGCACATTTTGATGGTAGAGTTGAAAAATTATTTATTACTTCCAGAGGTGAAAAGGTTGAAAAAAGGCAGGCAATTGGTGTTGTTTATTCTCCCGAACTGGTTAACGCACAACAGGAATTAATTACTGCCTATAAAATACGAGAATCACAACCTAAATTATATGAGGCTGTTAGGAATAAATTTAAAAATTGGAAAATAGATGAGTCGGTTCTTGATGAAGTACTGAAAACAGGTAAAGTTAAAACACAATTCACAATTCATTCTCATGTTTCCGGTATAGTATCAGAAATTAATACCACTGTAGGTTCTCATATTTTGGATGGGCATCCCATTTTTAAAGTGACTGACCTTAGTACAGTCTGGGCAAATTTTGATATTTATGAAAATCAAGTTAATATGTTTCATAATGGGCAAAATATTCTAATTAATTCAAACATCAATCCTGGTAAAAAAATAAAGGGTAAAGTATCTTTTATTGATCCAATATTAGATTCAAAAACTAGAACGGTGAAACTAAGAGTAATTTTAAATAATAAAAACGACGAATTGAAACCAGGAATGTTTGTTGAGGGAAGGATTAATATTGTTAGATCTGATAATAAAGGTGTAATCAATATACCGTCAACTGCTGTTCTATGGACAGGTGAGCGTTCGGTGGTTTATATAAAAACAAAATCGGAGGAACCTGTATTTGAAATGAGATCTATTTCCATTGGAAATAAAAGAGGAGATCAATATGAAGTTAAAAATGGATTAAACGATGGGGACGAAATTGTGACCAATGGAGCTTTTACACTTGATGCTGCTGCACAATTGCAAGGTAAAAAATCTATGATGAATAAAGAAGGAAGAAAAACTATAACTGGACACTCAGGACATCATGGAATGAGAGAAGCAACCTCCAAGCCAAATGATGATCTTACAATTTTAAACCCAAGAATAAAAGTGTCTGCTAATTTTCAAAATCAATTGAAAACAGTTTTTAATGATTATATCAATCTGAAAGACGCCTTGATTGAGGATGATTCAAATAAAGTTGTGGAGGAATCAAAAAAGTTTCTTGAAAATTTAAATCAGATAGATATGAAATTACTAACTGTTAATAAGGCTCATAGTCTATGGATGAAATTGAAAAAAGAAATTGAATCTTCTGGGAACTTAATTTCAACAACAACAGATATAAAAGAACAAAGAAATTATTTTAAACACTTGTCATCAAATTTAACCAGTGCTATTCAAATTTTTGGAATCAATGAAAAAGTATATAACCAGTTTTGCCCCATGGCCGATAATGATAAAGGGGCTTATTGGTTGAGTAAAGAAGAAATCGTATTAAATCCATATTTTGGAAAAGCCATGATAACATGTGGAGAAGTAAAACAAATAATAGAGTAATCAATCAAATAGTAATTAATTTAATTTTAAAACAATGAAGAAAGTAATTTTAGGTGTTGTAATTATTGCGACATTGAGTATAACAAGTTTTGCAAGTGCAATAAATCCGTTTGGTGAAGGCGTTATAATGATGGAAAAGGCAACAAAGAAAATTAGTTTTGGTGTACGTGGTAATTGTGGCATGTGTAAAAAAACTATTGAAAAAGCCGCTTTGAGTGTTGAAGGTGTTAAAACTGCTAACTGGGATCGGGAAAAAAAGAAAATTGATGTTTCATTCGATGATTCAAAAACAAATGAAATGGCAATTCAGAATGCTGTTGCTGCTTCTGGATATGATACTGATAAAGTAGCAGGTATTGAAGATGCTTATAATAAATTACCAGGTTGTTGTCAATATGACCATGAAATGGAAATGAACCAATCCGGTGAAGCCAAATAAAACTAAAGTGAATATTACAATCATATTTTTTTTAATTTAAAACGTGTAAAATTTTAATATAATTAAATCAATCAAAATGAAAAAAATCAATTTATTTATTAGCGTTATTTTATTTCTTGGAATTGCTCTTACATCTTGCAACGATGCGAAAAAGGAAGCTAAAAAAGAAGAATCTACAATTGACCATGGTGATCATAAACATAAAAAATCAGAAGAGGTTACAATGGCTCATTATCAGTGTCCTATGAAATGTGAAGGAGAAAAGACGTATGATAAACCTGGATCTTGCCCGGTTTGTAAAATGGATTTAAAAGAAATTGAAGCCGAAGCAAATCATAATGATAAGGGAGATAATGATGAAGATGAAGAGCATGATGACGATTAATTTATAACAAATAAATTATTGAAATAGAGGTTTATTTTGAACCTCTATTTTTCTCTCTCATATATAAATTACTTATTTTCTAAAGCAGCTTTGATAAAGTCTACAAATAACGGATGTGGATTCAATACGGTGCTTTTGTATTCAGGATGATATTGTACACCAATAAACCATGGATGGTCTGGAATTTCAATTATTTCGACCAATCCAGTTTCAGGATTCATACCTGTTGTTTTTAATCCCGCATTATTAAGTTGTTCCAAATAATCATTGTTAAATTCATATCGATGACGATGCCTTTCACTGATAAATTCTGATCCATAAATATTAAATACCTTAGAATCCTTGTTAATTTTACACTGCCAGGCTCCTAATCGCATGGTACCCCCTTTATCAGTAATTTTCTTTTGTTCATTCATAATATCAATGACAGGATATGGCGTATTGATATTCATTTCTGTTGAATTTGCTTTTTCCAGTTTTAGTACATTTCTAGCAAACTCTATAACAGCCATCTGCATTCCTAAGCAAATTCCTAAAAATGGAATTTTATTTTCTCTGGCATATTGAACGGCTTCAATTTTACCTTCAATACCTCTATCACCAAAACCTGGAGCTACAATAATACCATTGAGATTTTTAAGACTAGCACTTACCTGAGTTTTAGTTAATTCTTCTGAATGAATAGGATGAATATTAACCTTTACTTCATTTTGGGCTCCGGCCTGTCCAAGTGATTCTAGAATAGATTTATAGGCATCCTGTAATTCAACATATTTGCCGATCAATCCTATTTCAACAGTTTTTTTTGGATTATTGAATTTATGAAGAAAATCATTCCATGCCTCAAGTTTTGGAGTATTGGTTGCTATAAGATCTAATTTATGCAAAACAACTCTATCCAACCCTTCACTTAGCATTAAATTTGGAACGTCATAAATGGTTTTTGCATCTATCGATTCAATAATGGCCTCTTGTTCAACATTGCAAAATAGTGCCAATTTTCTTTTAATACTATCATTGATGTGATGCTCAGTTCTGCACACTAAAATGTCAGGACTCAAACCGCTTTGCATTAATTCTTTTACTGAATGTTGGGTGGGTTTTGTTTTTAATTCTTTCGCTGCTGCCAAATAGGGTATTAATGTCAAATGTATAACCAATGTATTGTTGGCTCCTAAGTCCCATTTTAATTGACGAACTGCCTCGATATAGGGCAAGGACTCAATATCTCCAACTGTACCGCCAATTTCAGTTATAACAATATCATAATTTCCAGTTTCTCCTAATAATTTAACACGACTTTTAATTTCATCTGTGATATGAGGTATGATTTGAACCGTTTTCCCTAAATAATCTCCACGTCTTTCTTTATTGATAACAGTTTGATAAATTCTTCCAGTAGTTACATTATTGGCTTGTGAAGTTGGTTTGTTTAAAAACCTTTCATAATGACCCAAGTCCAGATCTGTTTCGGCTCCATCTTCAGTTACAAAACACTCTCCATGTTCATATGGATTTAATGTTCCGGGATCAATATTTATATAAGGGTCTAGTTTTTGTATGGTTACAGAAAAGCCGCTGGATTGAAGTAATTTGGCTAAAGAAGCCGCAATAATTCCTTTTCCAAGCGAAGAACTAACTCCGCCTGTTACAAAAACATATTTGGTATTTTGCATGGTATTTAGGTTTGTACAAAAGTACAAAGTCTATCAACTTTTGCAAGAGAAATTGTTTTTATTTTTTTTAAAAATCCACTTATTCTAAATTAAAAAAGCGAATTGAATTTTTAAATTTTAGTCAGGTTATTCTGCTTCTAACACAGCAACATCTGCCAATTCCGATGTACCAACAAGGTCATCAACCAGATCAAAATACTCGGGCATATATTTTTCAGAAGATACGCAACTTGAAGATCCTCCACAAGAAAATAATGAAGTTGAAAAAAGTACAACTCCAACAATAATGGCTATTTTTTTCATAATGTTATAAATTAGTTTTAGGGTCGTTTATTGTTATAAAACTTAGAACGTTTTTTAGACTGTATTATTTTATTCAACCAATTTATTTAAGGTATATTTTATAAGACTTTCCACAGCTCGATATGGATCCTTACTAAATTTCAGGCTAATTCTATTTCCAATAATAGCATTCATCGAAACCGCGTGATGCCCTAATAATTGTGACAAGCCATAAATAGCGGATGTTTCCATTTCAAGATTCGTCACTTTTATACCCTTAAAGTTAAAGGTGTCGATTTTATTGTTCAATTTATTGTCCTGGATTGGGATTCTAAGAATCCTTCCCTGAGGACCATAAAATCCAACGGCAGTACCTGTAATTCCAGAATATATTTCATTGGATATCAGTTTTTTTTCCAAAATATTGCTATTTTTTACAATATAGGGTCGTGATTTTCTTATTGAATAATTGGTGTGTTTTATAAAGGCATCTTCCATTTCTTTTTCAAGAATATGTTCACAATCATAAGAATGGAGCATTCCATCAAAGCCCAAACCATATTTTGCAAGAACAAAACTGTCAACCGGGATGTCTCTTTGCAATGAACCTGAAGTTCCTATTCTTACTATGTTTAAGGTTGTATGTGCTTTTTTGATGGTTCTTTTTCCTAAATCAATATTGACTAAAGCATCCAATTCATTAATTACAATATCAATATTGTCAGGGCCAATACCTGTTGAAATAACACTAAATTTTTTATTTTTAAAGGTTCCTGTGATTGTTTTAAATTCTCTTTTCTGAGTTTCAAAATCTATGGAATCAAAATGCCTTGCAACCTTAGCAACTCGATTTTGATCGCCAACAAGAATAATATTTTCTGCAATATTTTCTGGTTTTAGATTGATATGATAAAGACTGCCATCGGGATTCAATATCAATTCTGTAGATGCAATTTTATTCATTACTCAAAATCTAATTTTTCAGTTATCCCCCAACTCTTTTAACATGATATCCATCTTTTTGCAAGATTTGCATTATTTTATCTCTATAATTCCCCTGGATAATTATTTCGCCATCTTTAGTGCTACCTCCGACTCCACATTTTGTTTTTAGCAGTTTGGCTAAGTTTTTTAATTCATTTTCACTTCCTTCAAATCCTTTGATAATAGTTACAGTTTTACCTCCGCGACCTTTATTTGAAAAATGAGCTTCCAAATATTGATCTGATTTTACCAAAGTCTTTTGAGATGCTTCATTATTGGCTGAAAAATCTTCCTGTTCATTTGTTGAAAAAACAAAGCCACTTAAATCTGATAAACTATTTAATTTCTTTTTAGCCATTTCGCTGTTTCCATAATTTAAATAATCCAAAGATAAAGAAAATTAGCCCTAAAATTAATAACGACAGGAAACAATAATGACATTTTTCTTTAATTTTGACGGATGCCAAAACGATCAAAATTGAAGCCAAAATTATATTTAAAGGTGTAGAATTACCCATTATTTTTTAATACGATTCCAAGCGAAAATAATAAGTGCCAATGATTCAAAAGTTAATCCCGTGCCAATAACAATCAAAGCTTGTTCCCATTCAAAAAATTTCCCAATAGCCCCAATGATGATAAGTAATAGTCCAAAGGTGAAAAAGGAAATGACTTTTTTATTCATATCAATATTTATATTTAATGATCTTTCTTGTAAAATGGAATTAAATAAGATATGGTATAGTTAAATCCAAATCCGTTATTATTTACAAATACTTTGTTGAATCCGGGAATGAATAAATTTTTAAAATTTTCAGGTTCTTTGGAACTAACCAATTTATTGCCGCTCACAGAAAATCCTAAAAATAAATTGTGCAACACTTCTGCCTTAATTCCAAATACCAGCGATATCCATGATGCATTTAAACCATTATAATGTGCTGGTTCTGATAAAGTCTCTAATGGTAAAAATGGATCTGCATTGATTACCGCTTCATTCAACGTTTGATTAAAAACACTAAAACCATATCTCAAACCTACATAAATCATGTTCTCCATCCCTATCCAATTCTTATATATATTGGCATCAGCTCCAAATTTAATATAAGAACCATTTGTTGTAAAATTAAAATAGTCTTCATAACTAGTGGTGTCATTATAGCCCAGTTCAGCAGCAACAAATAATGATTTGGTAATTCTATAATCGCCTACAATTTCTAATCCTTTTTTATGGTCGTCGAAAAGTGAATAAATAGGTTGAATAATATCAATACCTAATCTAATTCCATATCGATCTTTATAAACTTCCTCAACTTCGGCTTCCTGAGAAATAGCAGAAAAGGAAACCAAAAATAATATGACGTTAATGGTATATTTTAACATGGGCAGAAGTTTCATCTGTTATATTTAAAGGGCTTTCAGTTGTTTCTATTACCTTGATCCAATTATCATCATCATCTTCAAGAGTAACGGATGCGTCATTATATACGGTTTTGTATCCACATGATCTTGACACATATATATTTACCCTATCATAATACAATTCAAAATTATCTTGATTTTCAACCAAATTCTCATCCTCATCGAGTTTAGAAACTGTAAGTTTGAACCGTGTAAGGTCTTCAGTAATTTGTATTGGGATGGCAATGGAATCTGTGAATTGAGTAATTGTAGATTCATCTTCATAAAAACCTTCAATTCCTTCTAATTCAACCTTAATATTGACCACATCTTTGGTAAATTGAGGGCTGTCATCATCGTAAAATCGAATAATTAAATATGGAGTTGTATCTTCAATACAAATAATGTCCTTTTCACACGCCAAGATGCATATCATAGTTGAAAGGAGAATTACATATTTTTTCATTAATAGACTTTGTTGTTATATTGTTTTATGGGCAATGAAATTAACATATTTATTATTATTTTAACGTCTTCTGGGTGTTCAATTTTCAATGAATATATAAACATTTTTATTTTCAATTGAATTATTAAACAAAGCTGTAAATAAACGTATCAACATTTTTCCAAAAGCACCACATTTTCAACATGAAAAGTTTGTGGAAACATATCAACAGCCTGGGTTTTTGTAATTGTATAGTAATCCTTCATTAAGGCCAGATCCCTTGCTTGAGTTGCCGAATTACAACTTACATATACAATTTTTTTTGGCAATATATTTAAAATTTGTTCCACCACTTTTTTGTGCATTCCATCTCTCGGTGGATCTGTAATAATGACGTCAGGTATACCATTTTGGTTTATAAATTCTTGCGTAAAGACTTTGGCCATATCTCCCACGAAAAATTCCGTATTCTTAATTTGATTGTTTTTTGCATTGATCTTTGCATCTGCAATGGCTTCGGGAACAGATTCAACACCAATAACCTTTTTCGCATTTTTTGCAACAAATTGAGCAATAGTTCCTGTACCGGTATATAGATCATATACAATTTCATTTCCTTTTAATTGGGCAAAATCCCGGGTTATTTTATATAACTCATAAGCCTGGGAAGAATTGGTTTGATAGAAAGATTTAGCATTGATTTTAAATTTCAATCCCTCCATCTCTTCAATAATATGATTCTTTCCTTTAAATAAAATAACTTCCTGATCATAAATTGTATCGTTACCTTTATTATTGATTACATATTGTAAAGAGGTAATTTGAGGAAATTTATCGGCTATAAAATTCATTAATAATTCACGTTTTTCCTTATGATCCTCAAAAAATTGTACAACCACCATAATTTCTCCATTGGAAGAAATTCGAATCATCAAAGTACGTAACAATCCATATTGGTTTCTTGGATTAAAAAATGAAATATCATTTTTTATGGCAAAGCTTTTAATGGAATTTCTTATATCATTTGAAGGGTCTTCTTGCAAATGGCACTTGTCTATATCAAGTATTTTGTCCCACATTCTGGGAATGTGAAAACCACAGGCATCCTTATTTTCATATTCTTTGCCACTTTTTATTTCTTCATCGGTCAGCCAACGTGAGTCAGAAAAAGAAAACTCCATTTTATTTCGATAGAAATAAGTTTTATCACACCCTGCAATTGGCGTTATTTCAGGTAGATCTAAATGCCCAATTCTAATCAAATTATTGGTTACTTCTTTCTGTTTGTAAGTCAATTGCTCTTCATATTTCATATTTTGCCATTTGCAACCCCCACAAACTCCAAAATAATCACAAACAGGTTGAGTTCTTTTATCAGATAATTTGTGAAATTTTATGGCTTTACCTTCAAAATATGATTTTCTTTTTCTTCCGGTTTGAATATCAACAATATCACCAGGTACAGCATTTGATAAAAATATAACTCTTCCATCAGGTGCCTTGGCTACAGATTTGCCTTTAGCAGCGGTATCAATTACTTCAATGTTTTCAAATAAATGAAATTTCTTTTTTCTAGACATGTGGCAAAAGTAATTCATTTTTATGGTTTTTTAAAGGAGTTTATATAAGGCAGATATCTTTAATTTTGTAGCTTTAAAAAATCATGATTAAGGATGTACAACGAAAAATAATACATATTGATATGGACGCTTTTTATGCCTCTGTTGAGCAAATGGATGATCCTAATTTACAAGGGAAGCCCGTTGCTGTTGGAGGTGGGGGAGAAAGAGGAGTTGTTGCCGCAGCAAGCTATGAGGCGAGAAAATTTGGAGTAAGATCAGCCATGAGTGGGGCAATGGCCAAAATAAATTGTCCGCACCTTATCTTTGTTAAGCCCAGGTTTTCTAGATATAAAGAAATTTCTCAACAAATCAGAAAAATATTTTTCGAGTATACCGATTTGGTGGAACCACTTTCTTTGGATGAGGCCTATTTGGATGTTACTGTCAATAAACTAAAGAACCCATCAGCTTCTTTAATTGCCGAAGAAATTCGACGGAAAATTTATGATGAAGTGGGCTTGCATGCTTCTGCAGGAATTTCCATCAATAAGTTTGTGGCAAAGATTGCGTCAGATATTAATAAACCCAATGGACAAAAAACCATTCCCCCGGAGGAAGTAATTTCTTTTTTAGAGGATTTACCCATTGAGAAATTTTATGGTGTTGGTAAGGTAACGGCGGTAAAAATGTACAATCTTGGAATTTTCACAGGGAAAGATCTAAAAGCAAAATCCATAGAATTTTTAATTGAGAAGTTCAAGAATTCCGGAGAACATTATTATCAAGTAGTCAGGGGAATACAAAATAGTAGGGTCAAACCAAATCGAATTCGAAAGTCGATAGCAGCAGAGCATACCTTTATAAAAAATTTGACTTCTGAGGTTTTTATGTTAGATAAATTGGAAAAAATATCTGAAGAATTGGAAACAAGATTGCACAATTCAAAGGTTGCCGGTAAAACCGTAACATTAAAAATAAAATACAGTGATTT
>JAUXGV010000035.1 GCA_030621915.1 Flavobacteriaceae bacterium | reverse complement strand
GGACTCAAATGAACCACAAATAAATCAATTCCCCAAGTCTCGGCATGTAACATGCCATGCCACAGTCCATCCAATGCTTTTTCCTTCAGCACTATAGGTTTATTAGAGGTCAAACCCACGGGGTAACCTTTTTCTTTCAAAATAATTGCATATTCATGACCCCATTTTTTAGCATCTGATGCTAACTTTTCTTGTGTATAACCACATAATTCTTGTAAAGCCAGCACATCCGGTTTTTTGGAATTGATCCAGCTGATAAATTTTTGATGACGATCTTCATCCTTACCCCAATCAAAACCATTCCAGATATTGTAGGACATTATTTTTAATGATGATTTTGATGCTTTCTCATCATAGCCTTGTGAAAACACAAAACCACCTACCAATACCAACAAAATAGTCGATAATAATTTTATCTTTCTCATTATCTATACTCTTAAATTATTTAAATCTAAATTCTGAAACTACAGCCGCATGATCACTGGGCCATTCACTGTCACTATATCCTTTTACATAGGAGTTTACACATTGAAGACTTCCCTTATAATAGACATAATCAATTCTATTCTGAAGTGACTCACCAAACCTAGGTGACCAGGTATAGCCCCTACTATTCAATGGGTCCGGAGCCATTTCTCGAAAAGAATCTGTAAAACCATCATTGGCCATTGACTTACTTACGGGCCATTCAATTTCATAACCATGATGCACCATTTTGGTATCAGCTCCCCAATCGAAATGTGACGAACTGTTAAAATCTCCTCCAATAATTAGGGGTACCTCCTTGCCTAAAATTGATATTTCTTTCAGGCTGGCTAAAATTTCTTTGATCTCTTTCCCTCTCGTTTTATTTTCTTCTTCAAGAATCTCAGATACGGGTTCGGTAGGGTACATTTTAGAAACACTTGGCAAATAATGAATCCAAAGTGAAAACACGTCTAATAACTGATCTCCCATTTTAACTCTCACTCCGCCAAAACGAAAAGGTTGATAAGCATCATAGGTATCAACTATAGGGTATTTGGAATGTACCGATAGGTTAGAACTACGATAATAAAATAAAGTACCTAATGCATCTGAAATTTTAGGACCTGAACCATAGGTTTCCTGCATACAAACCAGATCGGCATCCGATGACCTGATGGCATCTATTGCTTGCTCAATACCATTATGGCGCGCTCCATGCCATATATTCCATGCCATTACTGTTAATTTATCAGGTTTTTTCTGGTTGTAAATTATTGCCTTTCTATCCTCTTCTTTATAAAGATTTGCCAAACTCATTGGGTCCAATTTAAAATTACCCTCTTGTAATTTTTTAATGGTTATATTTTTCTGATCTCTTTTTATAAATGCTTTTGTAATTGCTTTTTCAGTGAGTTTCAAGTCACTCAAACTATAAATGGCCACATGCCGCCCATCAAAATAAAGCCATGCCGTTTTCTTGTCCAAATAAAAAGAAACAGCTATTTCATGCCACTTACCATCATTGATTCTTTGTAGAGTTGAGGGTAAATAGTCCAGTCTATTTTTACCGTCACCAATATTCCATCCCCATGCACCATTGGGTTGTAAAAATATTGTCCAACCGAGCTCTTTACCTGATTCAAGGGTTAGTCCCATATTGGATGTGCTTATTAAATCAATAGTTGCTGTACCATCCCAAGCCTTATTTGTATATAAAGAAGGAAATGTTTCTGTAGTTATATTTGTTTTTACTTCGAATTTAACCGAATAATCCTGAGCAAATAATCCGTGGATCGAAACAACTAATAAAATCAATAAAATGTGAATTTTTTCTATTTTATTCATAACTACAATAGTGTTTTCTTTATCTACTATTAAATATATAAATTTCCTAAAACTATTTGAATTATTAGTCCAAATTTATTTTCAACACATGTCCCAATGTTCTATCCCTTCCAAAAAAATTCCATCCACTTGAACCGTACAAGTAGGCCGGTTTTCCATCTATCATGAGTATTTTTGGGCGTTCCAATTTGGGATCTCCTCCGTAGATTTTAACCACATTTTTAGGATCATAATTCTTATAATAGGTCGCAAGCAAATTATATCCTACAGTAGCTTCTTCAAGATCAAATGTGATTCCATCTTTAGATTTCCACAGAGTACCTCCTCCCCTAATTCCCGTGTTTTGACCATGATTATCGGTAGTTAATAAATAAATATGGCCTTGATAATAGAAAACAGTTCCATCTTCCAATGCGCCTCTATTCGATGTGACCGGTTTATCTGAAATGGTATATGGCCCTTCCAGATTTGAAGCTGTCGCCAAGCCATATTTTACGCCATCTTTATCACTTGTTTTGAAATATAAATAATACTTATCTTTTACAACCAAAAAAGCAGGATTTACTGCACCATTAGCAGAATTAAAATTCCATTTTGTCGAATTTTCAGCGTTTAATATTTGTCCATCTTTACCAACCTTTTTCCATGGACCGTAAGGAGATTTTGAAATGGCCATGCCAATACTCTGGTTGGCAGGATGTGGTGGTTGTTTAAAATTGGTATTACCAATATATAAGAGAACGTATTGATCGCCTACCTTCTTTATTTCAGGATTATGTGGAGCATATTGATCCCAGGTATCCTTACTGGTTCCTTGTATGGCAACATCAGAAAATATAAAAGGTCCTTCAGGATGATCAGCAACATAATGGGCAATTTCACTTGATTTTCTCCAGGCAGGATTGACATTTTTTTCAGGCCATCTAGCTACAAATAAATGAGTCTTACCTTGATCATCCTGAATAGGGGCACATCCCCAAATTGTATAATCTTTATCTTGAACAGCCGCACCTTTCCATTCTAGGTTTTTGGCAATAAAGGACAACTCTACATGTCGGTTTTTCTGCTGAGAATTCAGTTGAAAACAAATAAGTAAACTAAAAATAATACAATAATTAATTGAAATATGAATGATCAAAATTTAAAACGTATTTCCATACAATGATTAACATCTCAAAATTAAAGGAAAACTTATTCTGTCTCTTCTTCTTGTTTCTTATCTCTATTTTCCTTCTTTAAATAGTATCTCCCCACTTTTACATAGTATGAGTTGACCGGAGGAGAGTTGTCACCAAATTCTTTTCTAACATAGGTAAGAATTTGAGCAATCTGCTCATCTTCTAAGTAATCTACTGGTGGCATAACTCCATCATAAGGTTTGCCGTTTATCTCAATGGGTCCTTTTAATCCGCCTAATACAACGTCAATAAGTCTTTTTTGGTCGCCTTTAACCCAATCAGATCCAGCAATAGGTGGAAACCTGCTACCATCACCTTTTCCGTTCGCCATATGGCAAGCGCCACAATATTTATTATAAAGAATAGCTCCTGCTTCAACTCTTGCTGGTGTAAGGTTGTCCTTTGTTTCATCAGGCGTTTTGATATGAGGCATTTTTTTTCGCTCCTCCATTTTAGCCAACTGATGAGATCCAAAATTCTTTTTATCTCCCTTGTACATTACACGCCAAATTTTTCCCTTTTCACTTTCACTTAAATACAGTGATCCATCTGGCCCCATAGCAATTCCCATAGGCCTATAACCTGCATCATCGGTATTTATGATACTTTCTACTTGTGTGAATCCATCGGCAAAAACTTCCCACTCACCAGCTACCCCATTTTTAAAAGGAACAAATGCTATAAAATAGCCCGACTGAGAAAAGGGAGCTCTAATTGTTGAACCATGAAAGGCAATAAATGCGCCATTTTTATAGCGTTCAGGAAATTGATCGCCTTGGTAAAAGTGTAAATCATTAGGAGCCCAATGTCCTGGAAATCCTATAATTGGTTGTGCGAAATCAGCGCCGTTTCCTTCTTTGACCCCATCTCCTCCATATTCTGGATTGAGTAGTTTTTTGCCCAGCATTTGATCATAATAGTAATAAGGCCAACCCGCATCCGTACCTTCCTCTACTTTTAGGAATTCTTCAGAAGGTAGCATAGCGCTTTGCCATGGACTATATATGTCAGGCCAATTGCGATTCATATTATCTCTACCGTGTTGTAATGCATATAAAGTATTATCGGCATGATTCCAATCCATTCCAACAATGCTTCTGATTCCTGTAGCATACCGACGGCCATCTTTTTGTAATTGACCCGGTTTGTTGGCATCAAATTGCCAAATACCTCCATGCCATTCCAGCTCCGGGCATGGGTCCATTCCCTTTGCACCGGGCATTCGATCGAATTCGTCAGGCTGACAAATATCCCCAGGTGAACCAAATGGAATATACATATGTCCTTCTTGATCAAATGTTATGGGCTTCGCAATATGGGAATATCCATATTTTGAGTTTCGATAGTCATCTGTTAGTATCACCTCCGCCTTACCTTCGGGTATTAATTTTCCTGGTGTCAACTTCTGTCTCATTACTTTGTCTGAGGTACTAAAATATAAATAACCATTATAGATGCGCATGCCATTAGAATAGTATTCTCGAGGGTTGTACACGCCAAACCTTTCTATAATATCAGCCTTACCATCGTTATCTAGGTCGCGCAAGGCAATATTCTCACCATCTTCATGTGCCCTACGCATTTTTACGTATATATCACCATTGTCATTAACTGCCAAGTGACGCGAAGATCCAATGCTATCCACAACTACTACTGCTTCAAATCCTTCGGGTAAGATCAACCCTCCGTTATCCGAATCACTAGGAGGTAATAAAATCTCCTTATTCTCTGAACATTGAATTAAAATGCCCGCAATAAGAATCAAATATAATTTTAATTTTGAGTGAAATAAGACCGCCATCGATTCATGTTTTTATATTTCTAAAAGAATTTTATTTTATTTTGGAACACAAGATAATAAAAATGAATAGATTATTATTTTATTTTCAGTAGTGATTCGTTAAGGATCTTATGTTTAGTTAATGTCATAATATCATTTATGACACTTCCGTGAACATCTCTTTATCTAAATCGACGTCCCCGGTATTTATATTAAGTCGTTCGTGATCAATTCAAAGCAAATACATCATGGTTGCTTGAATATCATGAACAGGAACTGGATCCATGATTACGTTATAACTAAATTCGTCAGTTGCTCCTTAAGTGATGCCTTGCTTTGCTTGGTCTGTATCTTTAGCCTGTCCCATAATTCCAACCTGTAAGCATCTATATTGATCCCAACTCGTATGATATAATTGAATAAACTTGATATTTTTTCTATTTTATTTATAGCTGCAAAAGTATTTTGTTTGTCCATTATTAAGTATATAAACTCTTAACTGTAAAGAAAATAACTAATAAATTACAAAACAACCTAATATGAACCCATGAATGATCCATTTAATGCTAATTTCTAAATACAAACGAAATGCTTCAGATATTAAAGTGATTTGAAGAAATATTCAATAAATCAGTTTTTATTGTATCACTCACCAGGTGGAGGGCTAACCGCTGTCCACCCCCCATCCACAATGATACTTTGGCCAGTAATTTGTGCAGATTCTTCCGATAATAAAAATAACGCGGCATTGGCTATATCTAGAGGCGTTGAAACCACACCACTAGGCGTTAAGCTTTTCCACTCCTCCATATATTTAGGGTCAGATTCTAAGGTTCTTTCTGTTAAAGTTGCTCCAGGAGCGATTGCATTCACGGTAATTCGATGTTTTGCCAACTCAACACCCAAATTTTTAGCAAGCATTTCCAAGGCCGATTTTGTCATACCATATGCGGCTAAATTTGGATGTGCCTGGTGTCCTGTTACCGATGACATAAATAAAATTCGACCACTTGATTTTTGTTTTACAATTTGCTTAGCTGCAGCATGCGCCAGAAAAAATGAGCCCTGAATATTTACCTTCATAAGTCTTTGTAAACTTTCCAATTCATAATCCAAAAAACTTCCAAAAGTCGTAATTCCGGCATTGGCAATGGCAAAATCTAAACGGCCAAATTCCTGAACGGCTTGCTGCATGATCTCATCAATTGTATCAAGGTCACTTGAGTCACCTGCCATTGGAATGCATTCACCACCAAATTCCTGAATTCGATTGGCTGCCTCAATGGCCAACTGAGCATCTAGGTCGTTCAAAACAACTTTTGCTCCTGACAAAGAAAGTTGCTTCGCTATTTCAAATCCAATTCCAATACCTGCACCGGTAATTACAGCAACTTTATTTTCAAAACTATATTGAATCATTTTATGTTTTTAATGTGAATCCCTATTAACTTCACTTCCACTACTTCCTTTTAAAAAATCAAGATCTACTCCTTCATGTGCTTGCTCTACATGATCGATATACATTTGGACATATCCCCGTTTGACACCTAAATTGGGAGCTTCCCAATCCCGACGGCGTAATTCCAGTTCTTCATCTGAAACATGTAATGTTAATTTTCTGTCCGGAACATTGAGCTCAATCAAATCCCCTGTTTTTACCAAACCAAAAACTCCTCCCAAAGCAGATTCTGGAGACACGTGCAAAACGACAGTCCCAAAAGCCGTACCGCTCATTCTGCCATCAGAAATACGAACCATATCCGTAACGCCTTGATCCAACATTTTTTTTGGCAATCCAATATTGCCTACTTCCGGCATTCCCGGATAACCTTTTGGACCTGCATTTTTTAAAATTAACACTGAAGTTTCATCAACTTTCAGATCCGGTGAGTTTATCGTTGCTTTATATTCTTCAATTGTCTCAAAAACAAAAGCTTTTCCTTTGTGTTGCATCAGAGCAGGTGTAGCCGCTGATGGCTTAATGATACCTCCATTTGGACATAAATTTCCTTTAACCACCACTATTCCTGAATCATCTTTAAATGGAGAATCGACACGTCCAATAATATTTCTATCAAAACATGATGCCATTTCAATGTTTTCTCCAAGGGTTTTTCCATTCACCGTCAGAACTTTACCATGTAATAAATTATTTAGTTCTTTCATAACTGCCGGTAATCCACCTGCATAATAAAGATCTTCCATCATAAATTCACCTGATGGTTGTAAATTGGCTAACAGAGGGATATCCGAAGAGAATTTATCAAAATCATTCAAATCTAATGGCACTCCAATTCTACCAGCAATGGCCAATAAATGAACCACAAAATTAGTAGAACCCCCAATCGCTGCATTCACCATAATCGCATTTTCAAAAGCCTCTCGAGTCAAGATTTTAGACAACTTTACATCCTCTTTTACCATGTCAACAATACGTCGACCTGTAAGATGAGCCAATAGTTTTCTTCTGGAATCAGCTGCCGGTATGGCTGCATTATGTGGTAAGGTAATCCCAAGAGATTCCACCATACACGCCATAGTTGAAGCCGTACCCATAACAGCACAATGTCCATTACTCCTGCACATACCTGCCTCTATTTCTACAAACTCTTTCTGACTAAGTTTTCCCTTACGATTGGCTTCACTAAATTTCCAAAGATCTGTTGTCCCTATATTCTTTCCTTTATGTTTCCCCGCAAGCATGGGCCCTCCGGATAAAAACACTGTTGGCAAATCAACACTACAAGCTCCCATTACAATTGACGGAGTTGTTTTATCACATCCTCCTAATAATACCACGCCATCTATAGGGTTTGCTCTAATACTTTCTTCCGCATCCATGCTTGCCAGGTTCCTATACAACATAGTTGTTGGCTTCATCAGGGTTTCTCCAAGAGACATGACCGGAAATTCTAACGGAAATCCACCAGCCTCCCAAACACCCTTTTTAACACTTTCGGCCAACTCCCTTAAATGACCATTACAAGGCGTTAATTCTGACCATGTATTGCAAATTCCAATGACCGGTTTTCCTTCAAACTCATCATGAGGAATCCCTTGATTTTTCATCCATGCCCGATAAATAAAACCGTCCTTACCTTCTTTTCCAAACCATTCCTGACTTCTTAATTTTCCCATATCAACCTGTATATTTTTTAGTTCTCAACTGTAAAGAAAACAACTACTAAATTACAAAACAACTTAATATCAATTCATGAATGATACATTTATTGCAATTATTAATTTACCAAAGGAAATACATTGATTATCTAAGTAACTAAACCTGATTTATGCTGTCATTTTTGTGTGATTTACCTTTATAAAAATATCTGTAAAAACTATTTAGATTTCTAATCTCCAGAATCATATAACAATTTAGAATTAAATATACCTAACAACTGACCTCAAAAAAAATAAAATGAGTTATTTTAATTGGTGAATTTACCAATCATCTATTTTTTTTATATTAGCATTTAATATAGCCAATCTATGATTTCAAAATACATTCTGATTTTTTTTGTTTTTTTATTTTTTTCCTGTGGTGAAGATTCTGTCAAAACAAATGAAAATACCGAAGTGCGTCCTACAAAATGGAATGGCTCTATTTTAACTTCAGCCAATAGCTGGGTATATAAAAACCCTTCAGAAACTGATAAAATAATTTCAGAAACCGGAATAGAATCTTGGACAAATCCGGATACTAAAATTAGAACCTACTTCCGAGTGGAAAATACAGGTAAAATTCATATTGGAATCAATGCAAAAACAAATGGAAATGCAACCATAAAGTTAACTTTCAAAAAGGAAACTAAAGTATTTAAAATCTCAAATAGCGAATTTGAGAACATGTATGTAGGTACATTTAACATCCACACTCCCGGGTATTATTTTGTTGAATTACAGGGGTTTCAAAAAACCAACGATACATTTGCAAATGTGAAGGAAGTATTAATTTCAGGAAAGGCAACAGAAGGAAAAAATTACTTTGTTAAGGAAGATATTTATTGGGGAAGAAGAGGCCCATCAGTACATTTAAACTATAATGTTCCTGAAGCTTCTAGTGATATTGTATGGTTTTATAATGAAATGACAATTCCGAAAGACCAAGATATTATAGGATCCTATTTTATGGCCAATGGATTTGGAGAAGGGTATTTTGGAATACAGGTAAATTCAGCAACTGAAAGGCGGATTTTATTTTCTGTTTGGAGTCCTTATAAAACGGATGATCCACAAAGTATTCCCGAAGATCAAAAAATTATTTTATTGAAGAAAGGTAAAGATGTTGTTGCAGGTGAGTTTGGCAATGAAGGCTCAGGAGGACAAAGTAGACGTGTTTTTAATTGGAAGGCAGGCAATACCTACAAATTTTTACTCAAAGCCATTCCGTCAAAGAATAATTCAACCGATTATTCTGCTTATTTTTTTGCTCCTGAAATTGGAAAATGGGAGTTAATCGCCAGTTTTAGACGTCCACATACATCTACTTATCTCACGCGCCCTCATTCATTTTTAGAAAATTTTATTCCAAATATGGGAGATGTCAACAGACAAGTAGTTTATAATAATCAGTGGGTTTATGATACAAATGGAACATGGCATGCATTAACCAAAGCTAAATTTACAGCCGATGCCACAGCCAGAAAAGAATCCAGACTAGATTATGCAGGCGGTATTGAAAACGGTGATTTCTTCTTGAAGAATTGTGGCTTTTTTAATGACATGACAATAATAGATGCAGGTTTCGAAAAAAAAGTAATCGGATTAACTCCTAAAATTAATTTCGATGCACTTCCAAAATAAACTATCTCATGCTTGCCTTACTGCTGTCAGACAAGCATACTAGATGTTAAATAGAATTTCTTTAAGGACTGTTTTCAACTTTATAATTACTGATTAACATAAAAGTATCTAATCCTACAAGCATTTCCATTACTTCGTTCGTCTTTTTCTTCTCTGATTCTAACTTGTAAGTTATGTTCATTCGGACTTAGTTCACTTTCCAAGGTATAATACCAGGGTAAATGTAAACTCTTGCTCCATTTTGTATAAAGATTTATTTTTTGCCATTCCTTATTGTCGATTTTGTATTCAATAGTCCCTGCATCTTGTCCTGCTGCAACAGCAATTCCAATTAAAGAGCCTTTAAATTTCAAATTTAATGTACTTCCAGGAATTTGGCTTATTAACATAGGTGTATTCACATAATTAGCTCTTGTTCCTGTACCATCATTAGGTTTCCATAAAAGATTTATTGACCATCCTTTTGATAATTCTGCTGTAGAAATATTCATCAGAGAACCTTTATCATAACAAAACGTATCTAGTTTGTTGGGAGGAGAAAAGATAGTTATTTTATCAGTACTATCTAAATTACTTGAATATGCATTGTTAAGAAATTGAATCATTGAACGAGAATAAACCCCATGACCAAATGGAGATGGGTGGAGGTTAATAAAGTCATTTTCCCAGGTAAACTCTCCCTTATCTATTCTTTCGGTCACTTCCTTTGCCAAATTAATTGTTGGTATTCGATAATATTTACCAATTGAATTGTGGTTTTTTATCACTTCCGGTTCCTTTCCTGCACGATAATCTATCATTTTATCAGGATCTACAAAATGCATAAATACAAGGTCCATATATGGGTTTGAACGACGTGATTTTATGACGATTCCTTCCATGGCACGTTTCTGCTCCAAAGAGGTTCTTCCATTGGTTTCATCATTAACAGCAGCTTCTACAAATAATAAGTCAACCCTTCCCTTAGATAATACATCACGATCCAACCGAAAGGCGGAAGGTGTACTGCCCATCGAGCCAATACCGGCAGCAATAAATTCAAATTTGGTATTTGGAAATCGATTTTTAAAATAGATCATTAGGCTATCCCGCCAACCGCTACCATAGGTAATCGAACCACCGATGAATGCAATTCGTCCCTTTTTATTTCGCTCAAATTTTATTTGACTGTTATGTAATCCATCACCCATATCGTGATGCATTAAGTTATTCTGAGAAAATAGTTTGCCGGTTAAAACAAAACACAGAAGCAATGTTAAAAAATGAATTTTAGGGGTTTTCATAACTTTAATTATAGGAGATGCAAGATACGATTACTCGATTAAATCGGCACTCATTCCAGGGTTTTCAGGTATTTGATATACACCCTCTTTTATGATTACTGGATGTCTAAAATATTTATTTAAATGAGGGATATGCTCTAAAAACAAGGCTTCATGCCCTATACCAATATGATTATACAAAACCATGTGCTGGTGAATCTGCCCCATATCTCCAACATGTGGAACTACGGGAATATTGAATTTTTTAGACATCAAGCTAATTGTCAAAAATTCTGAAATCCCGCCCACTCGAACGGCATCGACTTGATTAAAACTCATACATCCTGACTGAATGAAATTCTTGAATATAATTTTGTTTGGCACATGCTCTCCTAAGGCCAATTTCACTGGACTAATTTCCTTTGCCAGCTTAATATGAGCAAATAGATCATCCGGATGTGTCGGTTCTTCAATCCAAAAAGGATTCATTTTTTTTAACTCATTTCCCATATATATTGCCTGAGGTAAATTCCATTGTTGATTTACGTCAAGCATTATTGTCGCCGCATCACCAGCTGTATCACGCACCAAATGTGCTCTTCTAATATCCCGTTCTGGATCTTTGGAACCAACCTTCAATTTCATAGCATCAAAGCCCAAATCCATCGCTTTTTTGATATTGTCTTTTACTTTTTCATCACTGTAATTAAACCAACCGATGGAAGTGTCATATCCTGGATAACCTATTTCAAGAATTCCTTCTCTTTTGCTTTTTGTTTTCGCTGTTTCTGTAAGCATTGCAATAGCCTCATCTCTCATCAGAATCTCTTCCAAATAACTTAAATCGAGCGTATTTACTATTTCTTCTGGAGATAATTCTAACAATAATTTCCACAGGGGTAAATCTCTGGATTTTGCCCATAAATCATAACACGCATTTACAACAGAAGCCAAAGCCAAATGCACAACTCCCTTATGAGGTCCTAACCAACGAAAATTTGGATCCTCTGCCATGGCTTTATAGGTTTCTCCAAAATTAGCCATCAACTCATTGATCTCTTTTCCTTCAACATGTCTCGCCAAATACTTTATTGCTTCGCAAACCAGATTATTTCCTGTTCCCAAAGTAAATGCCAACCCAATACCTTCTATGTTACCATCCGTTTTCAATTTACATACAGCATAGGCGTAGATGGGTGTGGTGTGAATTGCATCCGACCCTGCTCCATTACCCAATTCAAACCTCCTGTCGCTTACGTTTATATTTTTTATAAATACTGTTTTATTCATTGTTATGCTACTATTAAATTCTAAATGTTATCAGTCTATTTTTAATTGATTCGTTTTAAATGTATCATTCATTCTATATCAGAAAATTTAACGCCTCCTGTTTCACTTGATTTGTAGGCCGCTTCAACCAATTTCATGGTGTCATAGCAGTCATCAGTACTGTGTAATAATGGAATTTCTTTATCTAAATATGAATTTTGAACCCCTGCCATGGTGCCAATAAATGACTCTGGGAACCAAGATCCTTTTAATGGAACTTCTTTCCATGTAGGTGATTCATCTTCCAAACTAATATACTCGAATTTGTCCGGAACTCCCTTTGGGTAGTCCATTGACAAGCCTATTCGGATTTTAATCGAACCTTTTGTTCCTTCAAATTTTACATATGATTGTTGTTTTTCTAATCCAAATTCATGACCGTGATTGGTAATAACTCTGGCTTGAACATGGTTGTCATAATCTAAAATCATTGTCGTTCTAGTCTGAGCCAATTCTTTCATTTTTGGATGCTTAATGGAGCTTGCATATACTTTTTTTGGATTTCCAAAAAAGGAACGAATCATATCTAAATAATGTACACTGTGATATAAAATTTCCATTCGAGGCAACTCAAAAAGAAAACCCCATAAATGCCACGGGGTGTAAACGCAAACCATGACTTCAAGATCATACAGCTCCCCTAGAATTCCCTTATTGATTAAATCTCTTGCAGCAATAATATAGGGAGCATAACGTAACTGAAAATTAATTCCTGAAACGAATTTTTTTCGATGACATATCTCTAAAATTTGTTGGGCCTCATCCAGTGATTCTCCCATTGGTTTTTGAATCAAAACGGCCGAGCCTTCGGGTAGCAATTCCAAAATCTCACAATTTCGATTTGCAGGCAAAGCAATGTCGTATACCGCATTACAGGATTTTGCATCTTCTATCAATTCTGAAACTGTATCGTAGGTTTTTTCAACAAAATTAAATTCATTTTTAAGTTCCAAAGCCCTTTCTTTGGTCCTGTTATATATTCCCCTGACTGGAAAGTTTGCCAATTTATAGGCCGGAAGATGTGCGTCTCTAATGATGCTTCCGGCTCCAATAATTACTATTGGCAAGGGGTTTTTAGGCAGGCTTACTCTTTGATTAATATCCATAATATTTATTTTTTTAATCAAACATTTTATCTATTAGAAGCTCCAAGTTTTTTATGTTGATTTATCAAGAGAGTCAATTCATTTACTTTACTCGGAAGTTTTGCATATAAGTTATCATTCTCAAATTGATCTTTGGAAAGATCGTAAAGTTGCCCTTTTGTTTTTACAGGAATTCCTTCAATTTTTAAACTTTTACTGAATCCTCCTGAGTCTTTTCCTAAGATTAGTTTCCAATTTCCTTTTCTAATCGCAAAAGTACCATCTATGGAATGATGAATTATAGATTCTCTTACAGCACTTTCTTTTCCAAATAAAATTGGAGAAATATCAAAACTATCTTCCATTTGATCTTTTCCTTTTTCAATTCCCAGGATAGATGCCACTGTGAAAATAATATCCGTTAAGCAGATAACTTGATCACTCACCGTATTTGCTTTTATTCTTTTCGGCCAAGAGGCAATAAACGGAACTCGATGACCACCTTCCCAAATATCTGCCTTCATTCCTTTCCAGGGTCTGCTTGGATCATGTCCATATTTTTTTACTGATGCTATTGCACCTCCCATGTTTTCTCCATCCCGTTGTGGAGAACCATTATCAGAAGTAAAAATCAATATTGTATTTTCAAATTCTCCAGTTTTTTTAAGGGCACTGATTATTTCTCCAACCGACCAATCCACCTCATGGACAAAATCACCATATAATCCTGCTTCACTTTTCCCTTTGAAATTATCAGTAGGAGCAATAGGTGTATGTGGAGCCGTTAATGTAAAATTTAGATAAAATGGTTGATTCTCTCTTGATTTATCTTCAATATATTTTACCGCTCTTTTGGTTATTGTTGGCATGACATCTTCCAATTTCCATCCTTCAGACATGGGACCTGGCCCACCATACATATCTAAGGGTTTCATTATATTCGGTATTTTGACCAGCCTATTGTTTTCGAAGAAAGTATAGGGTGCGAAGTTAGGTACGTCATCACCAAAATAATAATCGAATCCGGCTTCTAAGGGACCTCCACCAAGTGGCTTTGAGAAATCTATTTTTTCCCACAATTCGTTTCTGTCTTTAAGGCTATAATCTCCTATGGCAATGGTGTCGTTCATAAATCCATCACCACGATTTGAGGGCCACCTCCAACCCAAATGCCATTTACCGATACAAGCTGTATTATAGTTTTTTGATTTCAACATTTTTGGAAAAGTGAGCCTGTCAATTTCAATAAGAGGTCTGTCCCACATCCAAAGAACGCTCTTTTTTAAATCCGTTCGCCAGGCATATCTACCAGTCAATAAACCATATCGGGTAGGCGTACAGACACTACTGGGTGTATGAGCATCAGTGAATCGTATGCCTTCACTCGCCAATTGATCAATGTTTGGTGTAGGTATTTTAGATTCAACATTATAAATTTGAGGATCTCCATAGCCCAAATCATCGGCTAGAATAATTACAATATTTGGTTTTTTATCGCCATAGTTCTTTTTGCCTTCGCAGGAATAAAATAATGTAATTGCCACGAACGTTGCAAAAACTTTAGCTTTATTTGACAACATATATTTCATATTTATTAGATGGGTTCCATTCCCTCTGTTGACTTGTTCATTTCCAATACCAAAACAGAAACATTAGCATTGGGTAATGTCTCAGGAAGTGAAATTCTTAATTTTCCTTTTTTCAATTCAAAAGTCAAGAAATCTGTTTGATTCAAAAAATAACATTTCTTCACCTTGTACCCTTTGGGCAAGGATACTTCCAAATTACCCTCAGGGTTTTTTAATAAATGAACATATATTTTATCATTTTTATGAGTACTTACGATGGTTTCTGTTGGAAGGAAAGGCCCGCCTCTTGTTCCATAAATGGCCTCGCCATAAAGATCAAGCCAGGTTCCAATTTCTTTTAATCGATCAATTTGTCTTTGTTCTATCCTGCCATCAGCCATAGGTCCAACATTTAGCAATAAATTACCACCACCCCCAGCAGTTTGAACCAAAGTTTGAATGCATTGTTTGGTTGGTTTTAATTGGTCATTGGCCTTCCATGCCCATTGATTGGCAATAGTGATGCAAGACTCCCATGCATTTGTAACATCATATTTGCCAATTTCCTGTTCCGGTGTGGCATAGTCGCCGGCATATTTATAACTTTTTGTAGTCCCTGCCATACCCTCTCTACCTTTGTCAATACGATTATTTATTAAGAGATTATCGTTGAGCCCTCTTAAATAGGCATACAAATCCATGCCCATTTCATGAGTCCATGCCCATTCCCATTCTCCGTCAAACCAAAAAAGAGTTGGATTATAATCCTCGATCAATTCCTTCAACTGGTTTTTCATATAAGTGATGTATCGATCCATTTTTTCCTTCGTTGCAGGATCTGTAATGTCTTTTTCTATATGAAATTTATAATCCTTATCGGGATATACCACGGGATAATCTTGATGATGCCAATCGCAAATAGTATAATACAATCCAAAATCAATATTCTGTTCTTTACAGGCAGCTGCAAGCTCTTTTAAAACACCTTTTCCATAAGGTGTGTTTTTCATATCATAATCGGTAAATTTACTATCCCACAAAGAAAATCCATCATGATGTCTGGCAGTTAATACAATATATTTCATCCCAGCATCTTTTGCTGTTTTTACCCAATCATTTGCATTGAACAATACAGGGTTGAATTCTTTGTACAAATTATCGTATTCATCAATAGCAACTTCTTTGCCCCTAGACCAGCTAATTTCGGTGCCTCTTAAAGTCACAGGCCCCCAATGGATGAACATTCCAAAACGGTTGTCTTGAAATCTCTTTAAAGCTTGTTCATTGGTTTTTAAGTCTGGATTGGCTTCACCACCTCCGTTGGAATTTTGAGCAAAACTAAATTGTGTAATTAATAAGAACACAACTAAAAGTTGTTTTAAAGCCATGCTTTTGTTTTTATGATTTTCCATTATTTTGAATTAAAGATTAAAATAATTATTTTCTTTTATCATATATAATTTTAATAAAATATTATATAGATCACTATCATGATAACAACCAGTATACCACTTAAATATTTAACCGACTTTGAAGTGGATGATGACTTTACTTTAACATAAAATTCTTCTGGTATGTTTTGATCCGATCTGTCAAAAAATGAAATCAACCCATAAATAACCGAAGATATAATAAAGAAAAAATAGGTTTGTCTCAGCCAGTTAATCCCTAGTCCATCGGATCCGGAAATATAATTTGGAATTCCATTTATAACAGCGTATTTTTCAATTAGAAAAATAGTTCCTGCAAATAGACTTCCTCCCAAAAGAGTCCAAAAAGAAGCATTGGCGGTTCCTTTTTTTGTGAGAATTCCAAAGAGAAAAACCACAACAATAGAAGGTGCAAAAATACTGAACATTTGGTTGATCAATTCAAAAATCCCTCCAAGATCTCCTAAAAATGGAGACCATATTACCGCCAAGACCAACACAACCACACTGGTTATTCGCCCAATTTTTATTTTTGAAATATCAGATAAATTTGGTTTTAATTTATTGAACACATCATAAACTATTAGTGTTGAACAACTGTTCAATGCTGCGGCTACTGAGCTCATTACTGCTGCCAATAAAGCGGCTATCATCAAACCACTTAAACCAACAGGCATCAACTTCATAATCATGATGGGTAAGACGCTTTTAGTATCTTCACCTATGTCATTTTTAAACAATACAAAGGCTAGAATTCCAGGGACAACCATAATAAATACAGGCAATATTTTTAGGAAACCGGCAAATATAGCACCCATTTTGGCTTGGTTTTCCGATTTTGCACCTAGAACTCTTTGAACTATGGTTTGATCTGTACACCAATACCAGATTCCTAGTACAAGATGGCCAAATAACATATCAAAAAAGGTAAATCCTTTTTTTGCTGTGTCAAAACTAACGGCTTTTAATCTATCCGGATCTGCGGCCAACTTAAAATCTTCATAGGAAAATATTCCCAGATCAGGTAATTTATAAATTGCCAAAGCAGTAATGGTCAAAGATCCCAGTATGAGAATTATAGTTTGTACAGTTTCCGTGATCACTACTGATATCAAGCCACCGATTACAGTATAAATTCCCGTTGCAACTGCAATAATAACTATTGATACAACAATATTCAATCCGAACATTTTTTCGAATACCACAGCACCCGCATAAAAACTCATCCCTATATGCATAAATAAAGCCGCCATGATACTGAAAATAGCAAGTATGATCCGGGATCGAGAATCATATCTTTTTTCTAAAAATTCTGGTAGGGTCGTTATTCTAGTACGTAAATAAAATGGAATAAATATAAAGGCCAAAATAAGCAATTCAAATGCCGAGAACCACTCAAAATTGCCCCAAACAATACCATCTTTAAATCCAGATTCTGATAAACCTACCAAATGCACTGTTGAAATATTTGAGGCAAATAAAGAGGCGCCTATAACAGGCCAAGTCAAGGATTTACCTGCCAAAAAATATCCATCGCTTGTGTTTTTTTTCTTCCTACTATACCATAAACCAATAAATATAATAGCTAATAAATAGATAATTACTACAGCGATATCGATGGGTGAAATTCCTTTCATGACTCTAAAGAATTATTTAATTGTAAATAAATGCCCTTCCCTTTTTCCGTCATAAACGGGGCTAACAAATCCCATATATGTCTGATCATTTCACCTTTTTTTGCAAAGTCATAGCTTGTAAGAACTAATTCCTGATTTACCCAGAAAGTAATTAATATTCTTATGGTGTGTTGCAAACGCAAATAATAGTCTGAATTTTTAGGATTCTTTAAAAGATTTTCTTTCATAAAACCCAGGAAAAAGCTCCTCATTTGTTCCTTCCTTGTATTCAATGTTTTTTGTAGCAGAACATTTACCGATTTAAAATTTCTTGAAATTTCCAAAATATCCAGATTAAAAAACCCATATTTAATTTGAAATAATTCCAATTCATGTAACAAGAGATCAAATTTTTCAAAGGAATTCACACCTGGTTTTTTTTGATCATAAAAGGTGGTCATTTCGGTTGACATTTGTTTGTAAATGGCTAATAACAGGGTTTCTTTGTCCTTGAAATGGTATTCGATATTCCCATGACTTTTTCCCATTTCTTTAGCAATATCTCTACTGGTGATATTTCTAAGGCCCATTTCATTGTAGAGCGTAATGGCAGTATTTAAAATGTGATCTTTGGTACCCATAATCTTTCGCCGAATAGTGTGGCCAGACAAAGATAATATATATTAGGGCATATGTCCTAATATATAATGTGGTTTATGAGAATGAAACAGCTCTATCAGCATTAAAGATTGATGTTTTATTAATTTCATTTTATATTATTTTGCCAGTACTTATGGATTAATAGGTTTAACAGGTTCGTATAAGTACTTTTGAATGACTCGCAATTAAAATTTATATTCCATGCATAATATTGCCCTCATCACTGATGAGTTTATCGATTCAAATACAGATTTTAAAATATTGATTTCTCTTTTAAAAAAAGAGTTCGGCCATTCGAAAATCGAAGTACCAATGAGGCATCACCATAATTTCGAAAATCCAAAAGAAAGGGTGGATTCCACCCTGTTATTGATGCCCGCCTGGAATCCAGGAAATGAAATGGGTGTAAAAATTGTGACAGTGAGTCCGAATAATAGTAAATAAAATTTACCTTCAATTCAAGGAACTTATATTTATTTTGATGCTCATAAAGGAAGACTAAAAGCTATTTTAGCTACCCAATCCTTAACGGCCAAACGAACTGCAGCAACCTCGGCACTGGCATCTTCATTTCTTTCAAAAAAAAATGCCGATTCCTTATTAATGATTGGTACAGGAGCCCTTTCTATAAATCTTATAAAAGCGCATGCCAGTGTTCGCCCATTAAAATCGATTATATAGGGGGAAGAAATTACTCCAAAGCGCAACAAATTTGCGAAGAAAACTATGGTTCCTTATAAGGCAGTAATCCCACAAGTTGAAGGAACCACCTATACTACCGGCTTTCACACCTTTGTAATTGATCCTGATGACCCAATGAAAAATGGATTTATTCTTAGATAAGTGTATAAAAAAATCCCGGGAAATGAAACGACCCCGGGATAATCATTAACTCAAAATTAATATAAATGATTATTTCAAATTCCCCTCAAAAATTGAAATAACAATATTAAGTATGCAAATATACATAAATATTTCAAAAACACTACTAGTACCTACTAGCTTTTTTGACATTTAACAAATCAATATTTTAGTCGGTGTTTTCTACCACTTCTTACACACCCAATATGACATCTATTGCATCCATTGGAATCTAATATTAATTTAAATTTTTAACATGTAGATAATCATTATAATTCGATGCGAAGAGCTTGATAAATAAATCTTCAAGTCTTCTTTAGAATCCATTTAATTTTCTAAATTGAAAGTCAAAAAGTAATTTAACCATGAACTACAGGAATCTTAAAATCACGAATAAAAAAGCGGAGAAAATAATTCTTGAACTTTATGGTATAAATGGAATAGCTTCACAATTGCCTGGTGAAATAGACTTTAATTTCAGAATAAAAGTTAAAGACACCGATGGATTTATTCTAAAAATATCCCGTCCTGACGAAGATGTAGATTATTTAGATTTTCAACAAAAATTATTACAGCATATTGAACGTGAGAATGAAAGTTTGATTGCTCCGAAAGTAATCAAAGCGATTGATGAATCTGTCATTTCCGAAATTGAAGATGAATTTGGAAATCTTAGAAAAGTAAGGTTATTGACTTGGGTATCGGGTAGAATTTATGATCAAGTGAACCCACAATTAGCAGATCTTCGATATAGCCTTGGAAAACAATGTGGACATTTGACCCAGGCCTTAATGGGATTTAATCATCCCAAAGCCAATCGTGAATTTATATGGGATATAGCTCAATCTCTATGGACAAAAGAGCACATCAATTTGTTTGAAAAGGAAGAAAAGGAAATCATTAATTTCTTTCAAAATAAATTTGAAACCCAACAAGACAGTTATACAAATTTGAGAAAATCTGTTGTACATAATGACGCCAATAATCACAATGTGATTGTTTCGGGAGATTTAAAAAACCCAGTTGTAAATGCTGCTATTGATTACGGTGATGCGATCTACACGCAAATAATTAATGATGTAGCCATTACAACTGCCTACGCCATAATGGGTCATGAAGATCCTTTAGATGCTGCTCTTGCATTACTTAAAGGATACCATTCTACGTTCCCTTTGCTTGCGGAAGAATTGGAACATCTTTATACGTGTATAGCCATGCGCTTGATCATTACAGCTACCCGGTCTGCCATTAATAAAAAAAGAGAACCCGACAATACTTATTTATTGATCAGTGAAAAGCCGGCATGGGAAGTGTTGAAAAAATGGGCTCTAATCAATGAAGATTTTGCTTATTATAGTTTTAGGGAAGCCTGTGGATATCAGGCTCACCCTAATGAACATAAATTTGAACAATGGGCCATTGAAAACAATAACACCTTAAAAGATTTATTTCCATCTGAGAATAAAAACCTTATTCATCCTATAGATTTAAGCGTGGAAAGTAAATGGCTTACTGAAAATTTGGAGTTTGATTCTTTAGACTATTTTCAATTTAAATTTGATCAGCTTCAAAAAAAAACATCTGATAAAATTATAGCTGGTGGCTATGCAGAGCCAAGGGCTATTTATACAACAACATCCTATGATAAAATTGGAAATTATGGTACTGAAAGCAGATCCATACATTTAGGAATTGATTTCTGGCTACCGGAAAAAACACCCGTTCACGCATTATTTGACGGTGAAGTAATACTTGCCATAAATGACGAAGGAGATAAAGAATACGGAGGATTGGTGATCTTAAAACATGAAATCAAGGATTTAATTTTTTTCACATTATACGGACATTTATCCGTAAAAAGTGCC
>JAUXGV010000058.1 GCA_030621915.1 Flavobacteriaceae bacterium | reverse complement strand
TGACTCATCAATTGATGTTACAGAAACTACTTTTTCAACAGAGGGTTTACCTTCCGTAAGGGTTCCTGTTTTATCAACAATCAATGTGTCCACTTTATTCATATTTTCCAATGCCATAGCATTTTTAATCAACACACCCGATTGGGCACCTTTACCAACCCCAACCATAACAGACATTGGAGCGGCCAATCCTAAGGCACACGGGCATGCAATAATCAATACAGCAATAGCATTTACAAAAGCGAATACATAAGTAGGTTCAGGGCCAAATATTGCCCAAATTGCAAAAGTAACAATAGAAATAAATATCACAATGGGTACAAAGTATTTGGCAATTTTATCTGCTAGATTCTGAATTGGAGCTTTACTTCTACTTGCCGTATTTACCATATCAATAATTTGCGACAGTAAAGTTTCTGACCCAACTTTTACCGCTTTCATGATGAATGATTTTGTTCCATTAATTGTACCAGAACTCACCGAATCACTTAAATTTTTATCTATTGGAATTGGCTCTCCCGTAATCATAGATTCATCAATGGTAGTTTGTCCCTCAATTATTATTCCATCAACAGGAATTTTCTCTCCCGGTTTAACCCGTAATAAATCTCCTTGTTTGATTTTATCAATCGCAATTATATGATCTTCACCATTCACAACCAAAGTTGCTAAACTGGGAACCAATTTGAGTAATTCTTTAATAGCGCTACTTGTTTGACTATGCGCTTTGGCTTCAAGCAACTGACCCATCAACACCAATGTTAGTATAACGGTTGTGGCTTCAAAATAGACATAAACATTCCCCTGGGGTGTTTTAAATTCACTTGGGAAAATATCTGGAATCAACAAGGCAATAACACTAAACAACCAAGCTATTCCGGCACCAATTCCTATGAGAGTGAACATATTTAAGTTCATTGTTTTAATAGATCGCCATGCTCGTTCAAAAAACATCCAGGTTGCAAAGAAAACAACCGGAATTGAAAGGAAAAACTGAATCCAGTTCCAATAATTTTGATTTAATATCCTATATAAGGGGTTGTCTGAAATCATTTCTGACATGGCTATTAAAAATATAGGAATGGTAAAAACAAGTGCCATCCGAAATTTTTTCAATAAGCTATTATATGTTTTACTTTCTTCAGAAATGTTTGATTCAAGAGGAATTAGATCCATCCCGCAAATTGGACATGACCCGGATTCATCTTTAATAACTTCAGGGTGCATGGGGCAAGTGAATTGTACATCATGCAACGTATGGCCCATTACTTCAACTAAATCCATCCCGCAAACGGGGCAATCCCCCTTTTTATCATAAGTTTTGTCATCTTCACAATGCATGGGACAATAATAAACACCTGTTCTCTTTCCTTTGGAAAGTACTTCTTTTTTGAGTAGATGAACAGGCTCTTCACCTGGTGTTGAAACGGTGTAATTACCATTTAAACTATCAAGTGCTTTTTGGAAAGACTCAATTTTTACATGAGATGACATTTCAATTTCTGCGGATGCCTGTTGCAAATCTACTTTGGCATAATCAACGCCCTTAACTTCACTCAGAGCTTTTTCAACATGACTACGGCATCCATTGCAGGTCATGCCATTAATATCATATATGTGTTTCATGATTAACTGCTTAAATAATTAATAATGGTAGTTTGAATAAAATAATTTTTAATGGATTCTATTTGGTTGATTTGAAATTTGAGTTGTAATTCCTGAATATCCAATACATCATTAAAATCTATCATACCTGTTTCATAACTTTTCAAAAGTATTTCTTCGGCATTCATTGCCTGCTTCAAGTTTTTATTCTGAGTTTCATTACTTATAATTGCCGATTTCCTATTTGATAAAGCTTTTTCCAATTCCGTTTCCAATTTGTTTTGCCGGTCTTGCTTTTGAAACATGATTTCTTGTTGCCTTAATTTATTTTGTTTGGTCTGTGACGAATATTTCTTGTTAAAAATTGGAATTGACACTGATACCATGGGCATAAAAATATCTTTTCCATTATCACTAAAATCCATTTCCGGTCTTTTTTCAACAATGATATAATCTATTCCAAATCCAATCATAGGAGTTGCTTCTTTTTGATTTAATAATTCAGATTGTTCTACAGATTGATAAATTTTATCATATTTGACCAATTCAGGATGTAATTTTATTTTTTCAAAAGAAATTTCAATCTTATCCAATTGAATGGATAATTCATCAACCAATTCGATTTTAATAGATTTATTGCGATTCAATAATTTATTGAATAAGGTTTGTTCAGCAATATAATTTTGCTCTAAAATTTGATTTAATTGCACTAATTCATTCTGTCTCATTTTCAACCTCAACACATCAACCACAGATGCATTACCTACTTCAACGGAAACAAGAGCTAAACTTTCATAAGACTTTAACAATTTAATATTTTCAACCAAAATTCTTTGTTTTGATTTGATAGTATATAAATTATAATACGATTTAGAAACTGAAGCTACCAATTTTCTTTTAATGATTACGATATCTTCATAGTTTGCATCGGACAATGAATTTACATAATTTTCTCTCGCTGTAATCCCCCCAAACCATGGTAACATTTGGTTCACAGAAAATTTCGCTTTCTGTGCACCTGTTCTTGTTTCAGGTTCACTTACAAAATATCCAACACTGAATTCAGTATTCGGAATTGTATTGACTTCATTTACTTTTTCAGTGGTGATTTGATATTGCAATTCAAATTTTTGAACCTCAGGATTGTTTTTCAAAGCTTCTTCAATAAGATTTTTCAATTCCTGTGAAAATGAAAAGTGAAAAGTGAAAAGTGATAAACTAATTATAAAGACTCTTTTTAAATGAAAAAAAATATCTGAAGGATTATTGTTTTTATGTGTTTTCTTCATAATTATTTACTTTTAGCGGTTTTTATCGAACTAACAAGCATTGCAACCAATTCTTTGTTCAATGCATAATGTAATTGATATTTATCATCATTGATATAGTTAGTGTCTTTTAGCAAATCAATCCAATAAAGAGATTCATTGGCCTCTTTAAGCGAGATGCTCATTTTGTGAATAAAATCAGGTTTACTTTGTGCAAATTCAGCTTCACGTATAAGTGCTCCTATTGCTGTTCCGCTTCTTAATAATTGCTTACTTAATATGTATTCCTTTTTATCAGAAACTAAATGTTGCGATAACTTTACGATTAATATAGCAAAGCCATAACTTTTGTTTTTTAAAATGCTTTTACTCATAACTTTTCATTTTACCCTTTTAAATTTTCACTTTTCACTTTTCACTTTTCATTTTTAACTTTTAACTCTTGCTTCCAACTATATAAAACAGGAACAACAAATAAGGTTATTAAGGCAATTAACATCCCACCAAAACTCGGTATTGCCATGGGAATCATAATATCACTTCCCCTTCCTGTAGATGATAAAACTGGTAATAATGCCAAAATAGTGGTTGCCGTTGTCATTAAACAAGGACGGATTCTTTTCTCTCCTGCTTCGACAATAGATGCCCGAATTGATTTTTTGCTTGTTGGTTTATTCTTATCAAATGTTTGGGTCAGATAAGTTGCCATAACAACACCATCATCTGTGGCAATTCCGAATAATGCTATAAACCCTACCCAAACTGCAACACTCAAATTAATAGGATGCATTTGAAAAAGGTCTCGTAGATTTTTACCCAAGAAACTGAAATTTAAAAACCAATCTTGTCCATACAGCCAAATCATAATAAACCCACCAGCAAATGCAACAGCAATTCCTATGAACACCATAAAGGATGTGGATACTGAACGAAATTGAAAATACAGTATCAAAAAGATAATAAGTAAAGCCAATGGCACTATTACTGATAATGTTTTTTCCGCCCTCAATTGATTTTCATAAGTTCCTGTAAATTTATAACTGATCCCATTGGGAGCTTTTAATTTCCCATTTTCAATTTGTTCCTGAATCATGGATTGAGCGTTTTCAACAACATTCACTTCTGCAAAACCATCCAGTTTATCGAATAATACATATCCTACTAAAAATGTGTCTTCACTTTTTATAACCTGGGGGCCTTGTTCGTATTTGATGGTTGCCAACTCACTCAAAGGAACTGGTGCTCCCGTTTCAACAGGAATATAAATATTCTTTAGATCAGAAGGGTCTCCACGTAATTCCCTAGGATACCTTACACGAACTCCATATCGTTCACGACCTTCCACAGTTTGAGTAATTTCCATTCCTCCCACTGCAATTTTCAAAATATTTTGAACCTTTTCTATTGAAATACCATATCGTGCAATTTTTTCTCGGTCGATATCAATTAATAAATAAGGTTTTCCCACAATTCGATCGGCAAATACTGCTTCAATTTTTACGCCTTCAACTTGCTTTAAAATATTTTCTAATTGAATACCGAAATTTTCTATTTCTTTTAAACTTTTCCCTTTCACTTTGATACCCATGGGTGCCCTCATTCCAGTTTGTAACATCACCAATCGTGTTTCAATAGGCTGTAATTTCGGAGCAGAAGTTATGCCGGGCAATTTCGTTACTTTTACAATTTCATTCCAAATATCATCGGGTGATTTTATTTCCGGACGCCAATTTCTAAAGAATTCACCGTTAGGATCCCGGATCAAGTCCGAATTTCTAATTGATGAAAAATGCCTTTCAGTTGTATTTAAAATAGCATCTTTATTATTTGGATTTTGAATGAAACTCCCACCTTTTAAAACAAATAATCCATCACTACTCACCATATATCGTTGACGTTTGCCCCGTTCATTGAGCATATATTCTGTTTTGTACTGAATTAAATTTTCATACATGGACAGAGGTGCCGGGTCAAGGGGGGATTCTGTTCTTCCGGCCTTACCCACTACAGTATTAATTTCCGGAATATTTGCCACAGCCATATCAAGTTGTTTTAAAACACGTTTGTTTTCTTCAATACCAGCATGTGGCATGGAAGTTGGCATTAACAAAAATGAACCTTCATTTAACGAAGGCATAAACTCCTTCCCTATATTTTTCATAATTAAAAAACCGCTGATAACAATGAATGCCGGAATGGATAAGAATAACAATTTGTTTGTCAATGCCCATCTAAGAATACGGGTATAATATTGTTTAAATAATGCAAAAACTCCCAAAAGTCCAAAACAAATAAAAGCTACGAAAATGAGATTTATTGAAATACTTTTATCAATTCCTAAAGGCCTCCAATATTCGGCCAAAAGAAATACAATCGTCAAAGCAGAAATAACAATATTAAATAGATTTGCCTGCTTATTTGTAATTTTTCCATTCAATTTTAATAATGCGATTATCCCGAATGTGATTAAAACCAACCCTAACCAATATCCATAAATTATGGATGCTAATCCTGTAAGAATCAAAATAATTCCAGTTCCATATTTAATATTTCTATTGTGGTTCTTCTTTCGAAATAAGAATGCTGCAAATGGTGGAATCAAAACTAAGGCAACTATTAAAGAGGCTGTTAAGGCAAATGTTTTTGTAAAAGCCAATGGCCTGAATAATTTTCCCTCGGCACCAATCATAGTAAAAACAGGTATAAAACTTATAATTGTTGTTAAAACGGCAGTTAAAATAGCACCTGAAACCTCTGTAGTCGCATTGTAGACTATTTGATTGATAGACTTTGGTTTGGATTGTTCCAGAAACTTTTTATCCAAGTATTCTTTATCTGTTGATAAATTTGATTCATCGTCTGTTACTTCATTAGGAGAAATTAAAGAATCATTTTGTGACTTCCTGCTTCTAACTTTTATCTTTTCACTTTTAACTTTCTTATCTTCATCCAAATGTCTAATTATGTTTTCTGAAAGAATTACTCCAACATCAACCATTGTTCCAATGGCTATAGCTATACCAGATAAGGCTACAATATTTGCATCAACTTCAAACAATTTCATGGCAATAAAAACCATCAAAACGGCAACAGGTAATAATCCAGCAATTAAAATAGAGGCTCGTAGATTAAATACCATGACTATAATTACCAATATAGTAATCAAAATTTCAAGGGATAGAGCTTCATTTAAGGTTCCTAAGGTTTCTTGGATTAATTCTGTCCTATCATAAAACGGAACAATCGTTAGCTTTGAGATCCTTCCATCCGCTAAAACTTTTGAAGGCAACCCTGAACTTAGTTCCTTAATTTTTTCCTTTACGTTATTTATAACTTCCATAGGATTGGCACCATATCGTGCTACCACAACAGCACCTACAACTTCAGCGCCTTCTTTGTCTAATATTCCTCTTCTGGCAGCTGGCCCAATTGAAACTTTGGCAATATCTTTAATTTTTATAGAAGTAAAATCCTTTGAAGCAACAACGGCATTCTCTATATCCGATATTGATTTTATATAACCCAAACCTCGAACCAAATATTCTACCTGATTAATTTCTAAAGTTTGTGCTCCAATATCTTTATTACTTTCTTTTACAGCTTTTACAATTTGATCGAGGCCAATATTGTATTGTTTCATCAATTCAGGATTAACATCTACCTGGTATTCCTTTACATATCCTCCAATGGATGCTACTTCTGAAACTCCACTTGCCGATGATAAAGCATATTTAACATAATAATCCTGAACACTTCTCAGCTCATGTAAATCCCAACCTCCGGTTACGTTGCCATTTTCATCTCTACCTTCAATTGTATACCAAAAAATCTGTCCTAACCCTGTGGCATCCGGCCCCAAGGCAGGTTTTACACCTTCAGGCAATAAATCACCGGGCAACGAATTCAATTTTTCGAGTATACGGCTCCGGCTCCAATAAAATTCTATATCATCCTCAAAAATAATATAGATACTGGAAAACCCAAACATTGATGAACTCCTAACGGTTTTTACACCAGGAATTCCTAATAATGAAGTAGTTAATGGATAGGTGATTTGGTCTTCAATATCTTGAGGGGAACGACCGTCCCATTTTGAAAATACAATTTGTTGGTTTTCACCTATGTCTGGTATAGCATCAACTGCCACAGGGTTTTTAGGTAAAAAGCCTGTATTCCAATTAAACGGTGCATTCACAATTCCCCAACCTATAAATAAGGTCAATAATAAAACCGAAACAAGTTTATTCTCTATTAGAAATTTTATGCATTTATTCAGCATAGTATTTAGCATTGAAATGTTAGAAATGAATATTAAGATATCGGGAATCCTCAATATCAGGAAACAGTATTATAAACCCATCATGGTTCAAACACAAAATGTTCTAACAGGAATAATCCATGTTAAAACTCAATACTATAAAATCAAATTAAATATGTTTCGTCAAGTTTGTAAATATGGCTGACGACAAAGGGTGGAGAAGAATCTTTAAAATAAGTTATTCTTTCGGATGACTGTTGTAAGCCATCAAAACTTAAAATAAAAGCTACAACGAATTTAGCTTTATTAATTTCTAAACTTTTAACTATTTGTTGTTCATTATCATTACCTGGAATAAGTTCTTGAATATTATCACAACAATTTTCTTGATAAATATTAGAATTGGTTAAATCATTATTTAAACACTTCTTGACTAGCATACCGCAATTATCTGCCTCTTTAAAATAAGAAACATCAGTTATTTCACCCATACAAATATGCTTTTGAACCGTAAATGACAAGGTTGAAAACAGCATTACTGTAGCAAGAAAAATAGCAAATATTTTACGAGAAAATTCTAACATGGCTACAAAGATAACAATTAAAACCATGGAATATTTTAAATAAAGGTTAAATAATTTGTTTGGAGGTGAGCTGCTTATAATAAAAAGCAGGTAATAATAGCAGTACAAACAGTGGATGAATTAAGAATCTCCTCACGTAAAATGCAAATAAATATCCATTTAATAACTCTCCTTTGAGAATAATAAAAAAAGTAATTATCAGCACTGTAAATGCTATAACATAGAATTTTATTGAAAATGTTACAAAATTCTTATTCTGAAATGCAAAATAAATAATGGCCAAAGAAATCAACGTATTCATTGTATATCTAAAGAACATATCTTTCAATAAAATTGATCCGCTAAAAACGGGAATGGATTGGTCCAAAAAGTCATTTTTAAAATATTCAATAAAGGGGTCGTAAAACATTTCAAGTTCAAATGCCCGAACTAACACAAGCATTATAAACAGTATCATTATGATGATTATTCTAAGTCCTTTATGAAGATGCATTTTTTTTAATATTTGAAAAATATTTAACCCATGTAATCCACAAAATAAATGTTAATCCATAAATTATTGCCGGAAAAACCAAGCTATGTAATATCTCCTGATATTTAGGAAATTTATAATATAATACACTTAAAGCTATAATTCTAAATAAATTAACCAAATAAATGGAAAAGCTACCAAAAAATCCAAACAAAATAGTTGCCTTTAAGCTGCCGGAAAAAGCAATTATAAATGACAAAAATAAAATAATAATACTTATTGAGTTACAACCTTCAATTATTCTTGAAACATATTTACCGTTTAATATAAATTTCATAGACAACTCATTTTTATTTTGCTCAATTTGCGCATCATAACCAATTACATGTGCCATATTTTGAACATGACTGGCAACTATTATGGTTACCGGCGAGCAAGAGAATATGTCTAACTTTTGTTGAGTTTTATTTAAATAAAATGAATATATCCCGAAAAGAATAAAATAGGTAGCAAAAAATTTCGCTAAAAATATTATGATGGTTTTATTCTTTTGCAATGAAATTGTATTTAGTTTTGCCTTCAAATTTAATAGAAAGTTATGAAAATAATTGATCTACAAAATAAAATTATCCACATTATAAATGGCACTCAATCAATAGAAATAAAATTGCAAGAAATTTGTGACTTTTTGAAGGATGAAATTAATCATTTTGACTGGGTAGGATTTTATTTTAGAAATGGAGAAAAGCTAGAATTAAAACTTGCTCAATTTTCAGGCACACCTACAGAACACACCATCATACCATTTGGTAAAGGTATTTGCGGTCAGGTAGCATTGAGTAATAAAAATTTTATTGTTCAGGATGTTTCAGAACAAGATAATTATATTTCATGTGGATTTGATGTGAAATCAGAAATAGTAATTCCTATTTTTAAGAATAAAATTAATATTGGGCAAATTGATATTGACTCGCATCATAGATCTCCATTTACAAAAAGTGATGAAAAATTACTTGAATTTATTTGTGAACAAGTATCGACATTAGATATTATAAATAGTTAACCAATTTCATAAAATAAGTGTTGAAAAATTTAACCTAGATTCCGCAGAAAAGCGGGGTTAGTTTGTATTAATAAAAAATTGAAATTAATTTTTTAGAGCCTCACGAATAAAAAAGCTGTTTTTATTTATTTTTAGATTGCCAAAACTAAAGTGATTTAGTAGTTTTGTAAAAAAAATAAAAACCACATAATGAGCGAATCCAAAAAGGCTAAATCAGCATTAATATCCGTATTTCACAAAGACGGATTAGAACCCATTGTAAGAGAATTAAATGATCTGGGAATAACAATTTATTCCACGGGAGGTACCGAAAAATTTATTAGCGATTTAGGAATTGATGTTATTCCGGTTGAAGATTTAACCTCATATCCTTCTATTCTAGGTGGAAGAGTAAAAACCTTACACCCAAAGGTATTCGGAGGGATTTTAACAAGACGGGATAATTCTGGCGACATTGACCAAATAGAAGAATTTGAAATTCCCGAAATAGACATTGTTATTGTGGATTTATACCCCTTTGAAAAAACAGTAGCTAGTGGTTCCGGTGAACAAGACATCATTGAGAAAATTGATATTGGAGGAATTTCTCTCATTCGCGCTGCGGCTAAAAATTTTAAAGATGTTATTTGCGTTTCTTCAATGGAACAATACAAAGAATTTTTAGGTCTTATTTCGGAAAATGAAGGTGCAACTTCAATTGAAGATAGAAAACGATTTGCTTCATATTCTTTTAACGTTTCGTCACATTACGATACTGCAATTTTCAATTATTTTAATTCAAATCATGAAATTCCTTCGTTAAAAATTAGTGAAACCAATGGCCATGTACTTCGCTACGGTGAAAACCCACATCAAAGAGGATTTTTCTTTGGAAATTTAGAAGCAATGTTTGATAAACTTCACGGTAAAGAACTTTCTTATAATAACTTATTAGATGTAGATGCTGCTGTAAATTTAATGCTTGAATTTGAAAATGATTTACCAACTTTTGCAATTTTAAAACACAACAATGCTTGCGGAATAGCACAAAGAAAATCAATTTCACAGGCTTATACTGATGCTTTAGCAGGCGACCCTCAATCGGCATTTGGAGGAGTTTTAATTTCTAATAAGGAAATTGACACTATAACTGCAAACGAAATTCATAAACTATTTTGTGAAGTTATAATCGCACCAGGTTATAATTCTGATGCCTTGGAAATCCTAAAAGGGAAAAAGAATAGAATTATTTTAGTTCAAAATAAAGTTGAATTTTCTAAAACAAGTGTAAGAACATGTTTAAATGGAGTATTAGTCCAAGATAAAAATAATATTACTGATGTTAAATCAGATTTATCACAAAAAACAAAATTAAAACCTAGTAATCGTGAAATTGATGATTTACTTTTTGCTTCTAAAATTTGTAAGCATACAAAATCCAATACGATTGTTTTGGTAAAAAACAATCAACTGTGCGCAAGTGGTACGGGGCAAACATCCAGGGTTGACGCGTTAAATCAAGCAATTATCAAAGCAAAACATTTTGATTTTGATTTAAAGGGTGCAGTTATGGCCAGTGATGCCTTTTTTCCATTTCCTGACTGTGTGGAAATTGCTGATAAAGCCGGAATAACTTCTGTTATTCAACCTGGTGGTTCAATTAAAGATAAGTTATCAATTGATTATTGTAACGAAAATAATATGTCAATGGTCTTTACAGGTATAAGACATTTTAAACATTAAAAACAATTTTTCATCACGAACCTACCCCCTCTTTTAATTATAATCAAATATGATATAAAATAGTTGCCACTATTTTATATCATATACATTATGAATTGACTAAATTTATTACATTTGTCTAATTCTCAATAATAACATCTTAATTTTATTACATATATGGGTTTTTTCGATTTTATGACTGAAGAAATTGCTATTGATTTAGGAACTGCAAATACTTTAATCATTCATAAAGGAAAAGTTGTAGTAGATAGTCCTTCAATAGTGGCATTGGACAGAACTACAAAAAAAATTATTGCTATTGGAAAACAGGCAAATCTCATGCAAGGAAAGACACATGAGAACATTAAAACAATCAGACCCTTAAAAGATGGTGTTATAGCTGATTTTGAAGCTTCTGAACACATGATTCGGGAGTTTATAAAGGATATCCCTACTATTAAAAAGCGTTTTTTCAGACCTTCATTGAGGATGGTAATCTGTATTCCATCTGGAATTACAGAAGTGGAAAAACGTGCAGTTCGGGACTCAGCTGAGCAAATGAATGCCAAAGAAATATATTTAATTTATGAACCTATGGCAGCTGCAATTGGTATTGGAATTGATATCATGCAACCAAAAGGTAATATGATTATTGATATTGGCGGTGGGACAACTGAAATTGCTGTTATCGCCTTAAGTGGTATTGTTTGTGACAAATCTATAAAAGTTGCCGGTGACGTATTTACCAATGACATTTCGATGTATATGCGAACCCAACATAATTTATACGTGGGGGAATCAACTGCTGAAAAAATAAAAGTTCAAATTGGATCTGCAAATGAAGAATTAGATAATCCTCCCGAACCACTTCTAATTCAGGGAAGGGATTTATTAAGTGGTAAACCAAAACAAATTGAAATATCTTATCGTGAAATTGCAAAAGCTCTGGAAAAATCAATAGTAAGAATTGAAGATGCGGTAATGGAAACCTTATCTCAAACTCCACCTGAATTGGCAGCTGACATCTATAATACCGGAATATATTTAGCCGGCGGTGGATCTATGTTAAGAGGACTCGACAAACGTCTATCCCGCAAAACAGATTTACCTGTTTATGTAGCAGAAGATCCACTTCGCGCGGTTGTTAGAGGTACTGGAACCGCTTTAAAAGACATAGAAAAATATAAAAGTGTATTGATGCAATAAATAACACTAAAATTATCAAATGCAACAAATTCTTTCATTTTTTTTTAAGAATAAATTTTTTTTATTGTTTTTGTTTCTTGAGTTAATTGCAATATTTTTTACAATTCAAAGCCATTCTTATCATAGAAGTAAATTTGTAAATTCTTCAAATTTTGTTACTGGAGGCCTTTATGATAAAATTAATAATTTCAAAGAATTCATTCTATTGAAAGCAGAAAACAAACGGTTATCCGAAGAAAATATTCATATAAAAAACTTATTGAACTTACAAAACATCTCATTGTATGGCCCTGATTCATCGGTTATTGACACCATTAATTATTATCAAAAATTCAAATATATTTCAGCAAAGGTTGTCAACAATGAATATAGAAATAACAATAATTATTTAACTTTAAACAAAGGGTCTACAAACGGTGTTTCGTCGGATTTGGGGGTTATCAACACTAAAGGTGTTGTTGGTATTACACGAAGTGTTTCAAATCGATACACAACGGTATTATCAATTCTCAATGTCAATTATCAAATCAATGTCAAACTTTTAAACAGTGATCACTTTGGTAGTTTAAGTTGGGATAATAGGGATTATAAAACCGTTCAATTACTCTATTTACCAATTCAATCAAATATCAAAATTGGGGACACAATACTAACAGGTGGAAAATCAACTATTTTTCCTGAGGGAATTCCAGTTGGTACAGTTAAAGATTTTAAAACAAAAAATAATAATTATGAATACATAAATATCACTTTATTTAATGATATGAGTGCAATTAGTTATGTAGAAATAATTGATAATTTAGATAAACTAGAAATTAAAACTCTGGAAGAAAACACTTCTAATGAATAGAGAATCTATAAATACTGTTATTTTATTTATTAGTTTAGTTTTACTTCAAATCGTAGTACTAAACAATATAAATTTTTTAGGATATATAAATCCTTTCTTATACATCCTATTTATTTTTTATTATCCCATAAAAAAAACTGATAATATTTTAATTTTATTGAGTTTTTTTCTTGGCTTATGTATTGATTTTTTCTCTAACACCGGTGGAATAAATGCAGCTGCAACACTTTTTATAGCCTATATTCGAATTCCTATTTTGAAAATCGTAATTGGAAAACGTGAAATTGACTTCAACACAATAAATCTTAACAAATTACCGTTTTTTAGAACCTATTCCTACATCTCTATTTTAACTGTTATCCATCATTTTATTGTTTTTGGGTTGGAGTATTTTAAATGGGAAAATTTTGGAATAATTGTTTTAAAAACATTTTTAACCAGTATCTTTACTATTATTTTAGTAATGATAAGTTTTACGTTTATTCCAAGAAAAAAATAAAATGCCTAGAAAATCTTTATTGTATTTATTAATAATTACGGTTGGTATTATCTTTGTATTACGATTGTTTTATTTACAAATATTTGAGGATAAATACCGACAAAACCCACTAAATAATTCAGTTGTTACGACCAAATATATATATCCCGATCGTGGATATATATATGATAGAAACGGAAAATTGATTGTTGCTAATCAAAGTTCTTATGATGTGATGGTGATTCCAAGAGACGTTGATACAATGGACACATTGGAATTTTGCAATTTGATTAAAATTACAAAACAGGATTTCTTAAAATCTTATCGTCGAGCCAAAAATTATTCAACCCGAATTCCATCTGTTTTTTTATCTCAATTATCAAAAGAAGATTATGCCTACCTCCAAGAAAAAATGTATAAATACAAAGGTTTTTATATACAGCAGAGATCGTTGAGGCAATATCCAATTAAAACGGCTTCAAACGTATTTGGCTATAATAGTGAAGTAACTGAAAATACCTTGCGGGAAAACCCATATTATAAAATGGGCGACTTAAAAGGGCATTGGGGCGTTGAAAAACAATATGAAAATTTACTGCGTGGAAAAAAAGGTGTAAATTATATTCAAAAAAATCGTTTCAATAGAGAAATTGGTGCTTATAAGGATGGGGTTTATGACACGCTGCCAACTCCAGGAAAGGACATAACTCTAACCTTAGATATTGAATTACAACAATATACCGAAAGCTTAATGTATAATAAACGTGGAGGTATAGTTGCCATTGAACCTTCTACGGGAGAGATTCTGGCATTGGTATCAACACCCACCTATGACCCGAACATGCTGGTGGGTAGAAAACGTTCAAAAAACTCAGTACTATTATTTAATGACACCATTAAAAAACCAATGGAAGACAGGGCTTTAAAGGGGCAATATCCACCTGGATCTCCATTTAAATTAATTAATGCACTAGTCGCTCTTCAGGAAGATGTAATTACGCCCCAATCAGCATTTTATTGTTACCATGGATATAGTTATGGAGGAAGGTTTATGAAATGCCATTGTGGTATTGTAGGTTCTCCTATATCACTTAATGTAGGCATATATCGTTCATGTAATGCATATTTTGCTAATGTTTACCGTAAAACTATTGAAAAATATGACACACCATCCAAGGGTATGGATGCCTGGAGTGAGCATGTTAAAAGTTTTGGATTAGGCAATTTTTTAGGTTATGATTTACCTTCCGGAAAAAAGGGATTGGTTCCTAATGCTGACTTGTATAAAAGAATGTATCCAAATGGGGGTTGGAGAGCAGTTACAACTATATCAAATGCTATAGGGCAGGGAGAGGTTTTGACAACACCTATTCAACTTGCAAATATGACTGCTGCTATTGCTAATAGAGGATTTTATTTTACACCTCATATTCTTAAATCTGTAAAGGACAGTACGATTTTGAATGAAAAATATAGCAAAAGAATCTACACTACAATAGATGCTAAAAATTTCGAACCCGTAATACAAGGCATGTTTGATGTTTTTAACTATGGAACTAGTAGATTCTCTCAGGTTCCTGGAATTGAAATTTGTGGAAAAACCGGAACGGCTGAAAATTTTAAAAGAATTAATGGTGAGAGAATAAAATTAACAGACCATTCAATTTTTGTAGCTTTTGCTCCTAAAGACAATCCGAAAATTGCCATTGCCATATTTATTGAAAATGCGTATTGGGGGGCTAGATGGGCAGCTCCAATTGCAAGTTTGATGATTGAAAAATATATCAATGGATTTGTAGACCGCGATCGGATTGAACAAAAGATGCTCACACAGGGCTTGGAAGAAGAATACAGTAAACAGTTGGAAATAGAAAATTACGTTGCGCAAAAGGAAAAATAACATATTCAAAGGAGTTGATTGGATCTTGATCCTATTTTAC
>JAUXGV010000028.1 GCA_030621915.1 Flavobacteriaceae bacterium | reverse complement strand
CTTTAGATTTTAAACCCTTCGTTAAATAATACATAGGACCTCCATAAACGGTTCCGTCCGGTCCAATGTCACGATATTTTACACCCAATGTACATTCAACAAATTTTGATGCCATTCCTAAAAAACCTGCAACAATCATCCAAAATGTAGCTCCTGCACCACCTATAGATACCGCAATGGCGACACCAGCGATATTGCCTAATCCAACGGTTGCCGATAAGGCGGCAGTCAATGCCTGGAAATGTGAAACTTCACCTTCATGACCTTCAATTCCAGCTGTTTCTATATGATCTTCACTTGGATTCAAGTCACCTGCACCGTGCAATGATTCATGATGATCTACATCATCATATTTTCCTCTAACAATATTTATAGAAGTAAAAAAACCCCTAATGTTTATAAAGTTGAAATAAAATGTAAAATACGTAGCTCCAAGAATTAATGGAAATAATACCCAATATACTTTTACGTCATCCGTGAAAGGGATTTGGTAAAAAATAAAATTTACAAACCAGCCGGTAGCATTACCAAAAACTTCATCAATTTGTTGATCAATTCCTTTTTCTTGTGCAAAGGTTAAAAATGGTGCTATTATAAACGACAAGGAAAGTATTTTTTTATTCATTTGAGTTTTGAATATTTGAGTTAAAAGAATTGCAATATCCAAAAAAATATAAGGGTTGGCAAGAAATTGACCATAAAATGTTTTATGAAATTTCATGAAACCTACTAGTAATAAATAAATTAATTTGAATTTTTAGAGTGAAAATCCTTGGATGAAGAGTCGTTTATTATTGTATAAATTATATATTTATTCCGTATTAGAAATAATCTAGTTATATCAAAGACCAAAATAAAATGAAAACTTTAATTTTAGGAGCTTCATTAAAACCAAATCGTTATTCCAATTTGGCAATTCATAAATTTATTGAAAACAATTATGAGGCAGTAGGTATTGGATTGAAAGAAGGGCAAATTGGTCAAATTAAAATCTATTTAGGTATGCCAAAATTTGATGACATTCATACGATTACTATTTATATGAATGAACGGAATCAAGAATCCTATTACGATTATATAATATCTTTAAAACCCAAACGTGTAATTTTCAATCCAGGTACTTATAATTTGAAACTTCAAGATATTTTAATGGATCATGCGATTAGATTTGAAAATGCATGTACTTTGGTGTTATTGGGTACCCAACAGTTTTAACGGTCTTAATTTTCGATTATAAATTCCTTGCCTGATTCACAAAGTTCAACAGCCTTAAAAGCATTTTTGGCTTCAATTAAAAATGATTCAATGTTTTTATATCTACTCGAATAATGACCTAATATTAGTTTTTTTACATTTGCTAGTTGAGCAATTTTAGCTGCCTGAAGTGCCGTTGAATGTTTGGTTGTTTTTGCTAAGTCTGCCTTGTCTTCTAAAAAAGTGGACTCGTGATATAATAAATCGACCTTTCTAATCAATGATATCATTTCTTCATTGTACTTAGTGTCGCTGCAAAACGCATAGGAAATTGGAAGAGATGGGTCTAATGTTAATTTATTATTCTCAATAACTTCTCCACTATCCAGAATAAAATCTTTTCCATTTTTTAAATTTTGATAATCACAAATTTCTATTTCCTTGAATTCTTCTATGGTATTCATGTCCAGTTTTCTTTCTTTCGATTTTTCCTTGAATAAAAAACCGTTGGTATAGATTCTATGTTTTAATGGAATGGTATGTACTTCAACCTTCGCATCTTCATATATCAATTCACTTTCCTTAGAAACAAGTTCATGAAAGTGCAAGGGAAAACTAGCCCAAGACTTGGCATATTTAAATTGCAAATCAATGATTTCTTTCGCCCCTTTAGGTGCAAAAATATGTAATTCCGTTTGCCGATTTAACAAACGGAATGTTGATATTAACCCAATCAAGCCATAAAAATGATCTCCATGCAAATGAGAGATAAAGATGTGTTTTATTTTCGAAAACTTTATCTTGTATCGTCTTAATTGTGTTTGTGTTCCTTCGCCACAATCTATTAAAAAAAACCTATTATTTATTTCTAAAAATTGTGACGTTGGAAAAGAATTCGTGCGTGGCGTAGCAGAATGACATCCCAATATCGTGAGTTTCAAACTCATTTGATCACAATTCGTTTAGATATAACGACCGATTTTGATTTTAATGAATAAATGTAAATTCCAGATTCTAATTCATCTCTATAAAAGGGAATTGAATTGGCTCCTCTTTTTGCTTTAACTTTTTCCGAATGTATAATATTTCCAAGTAAATCTTTTACATAGAAATCTATTTCCATTGCTTCAATAGATTGAAAACGTATCCGTGTAGTAACACTAAACGGATTTGGAGAGGCAACAACAGAGTGAATTCCGCTCAAGGAATTCTCCAGTAATGCTTTATCCAATGCATCCTGATCCTGCTGAGCAAAGATTGCGGTTGAAAAGGTTAATAAAAAGAGTGTAAAGAGTAGTTTTTTTACCATATAGTTACTTTAAATTCCTAAATCACGTTCTATTTCTTCAATTTCAATGACATCTATAGCTTCCTGAAAGGTAGGAACTACAATCAAATTATCAGACATTCTTTCAATGTCTGTATTTGCAGAAACAACAACAAATGATTTGTTATTATTTTTGTGGTTCTTACTTTGAGGCGAAAGTAACAAGATTTCTTCTATTTCGATGTTAATATTATTAGAAAAATCTAAAATTAAATTCACGTCTCTAAAGTTAGCATAAATTTTATTAAATTCTTCAATGAACTCAAAAATAATTTTTGAATTTTCATTATTTTCATGAGATGGATTGAGGCAGGTATAGGTATCAGTTTTTTTTACAATCATAATTTTATCAACTATAGTATGCTATTCTCTTTTGATCTGTTCTGCCAGTAAATAAATTATCGCCATTCTTATAGCAACGCCGTTTTCAACCTGGTTTAAAATGATGGATTGCTTAGAGTCAGCAACATCACTAGTCAATTCCACACCGCGATTAATGGGGCCCGGATGCATGATAACAATATCCTTATTAATGGAATCTAGCAATTCCTTATTAATACCGAACAGCTGCTTATATTCTCGTATTGAAGGGAAATACTTGATGTCCATCCTTTCATGTTGAACCCTTAATACATTCGCTACATCACACCACTCCAAAGCCTTTTTTATATTGTTTTCATATCCAACCCCCAATTTCGTTATATGTCTTGGAATCAATGTTGTAGGGCCACATATTTTAACTTTCGCCCCTTGCAATTGAAGCGCATAAATGTTTGAGAGAGCTACTCTGGAATGCAAAATATCTCCAATGATTACAACTTTTTTACCTTCCACATTACCTAATTTTTCTCTAATAGAGTAGGTGTCTAATAAGGCCTGTGTAGGATGTTCATGTGAACCATCACCTGCATTTATTATTTTGGCCTGAATATGTTTTGAAAGAAAATCTCCTGCTCCTTCATTAGGATGACGCATGACAATAATATCAACTTTCATCGAAAGTATATTATTAACAGTATCAATTAATGACTCTCCTTTTTTAACAGAGGATTGAGAAGCTGAAAAATTGATGATATCAGCAGATAATCTTTTTTCTGCCAATTCAAAGGAAAGCTTTGTTCTTGTGCTATTTTCAAAAAATAAATTGGCAATGGTAATATCTCTTAAAGAGGGAACTTTTTTAATGGGACGATTAATAACTTCTTTAAAATGATCGGCAGTTGTAAATATTAAATCAATATCTTCCTTTTTTAAATGCTTGATACCTAATAAATTATCGACACTTAATTTAGCCATTGCTTTTTCGAAATTGGACGTTATACAATATTTTATTCAATATAATTAATTACTGTTTATTTTCAGAATCGATAATATAAACAGCATCTTTTTCGTTGTTTTCTTCCCAGGCAACTCTTACTTGCTCATCCTTTATTACGTCTACTTGTCTTCCTTTATAATCGGGTTGTATGGGTAAATGCCTGCTGAATCTACGATCAATCAAGACCAATAATTCAATATTTTTAGGTCTGCCGAAAGTTTGAATTGCCGTTAAAGCGGCTCTGATACTTCTTCCTGAAAACAGTACATCATCAATAAACACCACTTTTTTATTGTCAACAATAAAATTGATATCCGTTTTGTTGGCCTCTATAGGTTCGTCTCTTCTTCTAAAATCATCCCGATAAAAAGTAATATCCAGTTTCCCTAAATTAATTCCTTTGATTTGATATTCATCTTCTAATATTTTCACTAGACGGTTGGCCAAATGAACGCCTCGAGGTTGAATTCCAATTAAAATAGTGTTCGAGAAGTTTTGATGATTTTCGATAAGTTGACAGGCCAAACGATGAAGAATGATTCGCATTTCTTTTTCGTTAATTAAGGTCTTCTTAGCCATAGGAGCAATAAAAGCATTATTTATTGCTGCAAAGTTACAGATTTTTTTGTGATGTTTTTATAAAAAAGAAGGTGTTAATTAAATTGTTAAGAAATAATAATTTGAATTTAATTAGTAGGTTCAATCTATATTACATTAGTAACATAGGAAAAAGAAACAATTATGCAACACTTTTCAAATAATGAAGGTAATCTTCCATTATCAAAATTTGAGTTGATGTTAAAAACCAATACTGTTTATTTTTTTGATTCCAATGAGTTTGAAGAAATAATTTTGTTTTACATCGATAATGGTAAGTTTTCTTTAGCTAAAAAAGCACTTGAGTTAGGCTTAAAACAACATCCTTCATCAATCATTTTAAAATTGGTAAAAGTGGAGATGTTAATTTTAGATGAAAAATTGGATAAAGCCGAAAAATTATTAGATCAGTTGCAGGAAATTGAGGCTTCAAATGAAGAAATTCATATCCAAAAGGCAACCATACATTCTAAACGTGGAGAACACCAAAAAGCCATAGATTCATTAAACACAGCGCTTCTTTTTGCAAATGATGAGGCAGATATTTTATCCATGTTAGGCATGGAGTATTTATTCTTAGACGATTTTGACACAGCACGTTTTAATTTTGCCAAATGCCTGGATGTTGAATATGATGATTACTCTTCATTATATAATGTGATTTATTGTTATGAAATGATGAATCAACACCTTGAGGCTATTGACTATTTGAAAAAGTATATTGATATAAAACCTTATAGCGAAATTGCCTGGCACCAATTGGGTCGTCAATATTTTTCTATGGAAAATTTTAATGAAGCCTTAATTGCTTTTGACTATGCCATTTTAATAGACGAGTATTTTATAGGGGCGCATTTGGAAAAAGCAAAAACCTTGGAAGAACTTCAAGATTATAAAGAAGCCATAGCGTTTTATCAGGCAACCATGGAGTTAGATACACCGACTTCCTTTGCTTATTTACGCATAGGAAAGTGTTATGAGAAATTGAATGACACCAAAATGGCCATTGACTTTTACAATAAAACGGTACATGAAGATCCGTTATTGGATAAGGGGTGGTTGGCTCTGACAGAAATATTTATATCCCATGGAAATTATCAAAAAGCTTTATACTATATCAAGAAAGCCTTGAGTATTGATGAAGAGAATCATATTTATTGGCAAAAATTAGGTGAAATAAATTTGAACTTAAATTTATTTGAAGAGGCTTCAAGAGCTTATACTAAATGTATTGAATTAGAAGATGATCGGCTGGAAATGTATGTTGCTCTGGCCGATGTTTTACATTTTTTAGGTGAATTTAATGATGCCATTCAAATTTTAATTGATGCTCGTAAAAAGTATAAAGAACATGCTGAAATTACCTATCGTTTGGCAGGATTGTATTTTTTATCTCAAAAAAATAGCGAAGGATTTTTCTTTCTTGAAAATTCATTAAAAATTAATTTTGAATACTACCATCAGATCAGAGAAATGTTTCCAACCGTTTTTGCAAGGGAAGAAGTTAGTTGCCTTGTTGAAAAATACAATAGTTCAAAATAAGATTTACACACTATCTCAATCCTCAACAATTTAATTATCTTTGGTTGAAATTTTTTTCTATGCAAAGAACCATCAAGGACTATTTTGTTATTTTATTAAAAGGTATCGCTATGGGCGCTGCCGATGTAGTGCCAGGAGTTTCGGGTGGTACCATTGCCTTTATTTCAGGAATTTATGAAGAATTTGTAGCATCTATTAGCTCAGTAAATTTGAAAACCATTAAGGTTTTAAGAACAGAAGGTATTAAGGCGGCCTGGAAACAAATCAACGGTAATTTTTTGCTATCAATTGTTATAGGAATTGGGATTAGTATTATATCACTGGCAAAAATGATTTCTTGGTTGCTTGAAAATGAACCAGTGTTATTGTGGTCTTTCTTTTTTGGTTTGGTATTGGCAAGTGTATTATATATTGGGAAACAAATATCAAAATGGAATGTCTTGACTGTATTATTTTTTATCATTGGAACAGGATTGGCCTTTTGGATCACAACTTTGCAACCCTTAATTTCGGAGAATTCTTCGCCCTTATTCATGTTTTTGGCAGGGTCTTTAGCCATTTGTGCCATGATTTTACCGGGTATTTCAGGAGCCTTTATTTTGGTGCTATTGGGGGCTTATAAACCAGCCTTGGAAGCTATTCATAACCGAAATTTAGAAATAATAGCCATTATCGGAGCTGGTGCTATAGTTGGATTGTTGGTGTTTTCTAGAATCTTAAAATGGCTTTTTCATCATTATAAAAATTTAACCCTGGCAGTTTTAACTGGCTTCGTTTTAGGTTCGCTCAACAAAATATGGCCTTGGAAGGAGATATTGGAAACCAAAATGATTGAAGGCAAAGAAATTATTTTAAGAGAGGCCAGTATTTCTCCATTTGACTATGATGGAGATCATCAGCTGTATTTTGCTATACTATTGGCTGTTATAGGCTTTATGGTGATCATTTTATTGGAAAAATTAGCTACAAAAAAATAAACCCATATGCCATATGTTCGTACCTTTTCCGACAAAGTATTCCTTTTTATTAAAGGATTGGCTATGGGTACAGCAAATAAGGTTCCCGGAGTATCGGGAGGCATTGTTGCTTTTGTTGCTGGATTTTATGAAGAGCTGATATATTCCCTTCAAAAATTCAATCGGAAGGCTATCATGCTCTTGTTCAAGGGCAGATTTAAGAGCTTATATCAATACGTCAATGGTAGGTTTTTACTACTGGTATTTGCGGGTTCAACAGTTAGTTATTTTAGTGTTTCCAGAGTATTGGATTATTTTTTAAGAAATTTTGAATTGTTTGTATGGAGTACTTTTTTTGGAATGATTCTGGGTTCTATTTATTATATAGCCAAGGATTTTAAGGATTGGTGCCGTGCAAATATTATAGCCATCATTATTGGAATAGGAATTGGAATTTCAATTAGTTTGATGAATCCGGCCAAGGAAAATGATAATCTTTGGTTTGTTTTTTTCTGTGGAATTATTGGTGTTTCAGGAATGACCTTACCAGGATTATCGGGCTCTTTTATTTTAATTTTATTAGGAAATTATGTATTGTTAATGGTTGATTCCGTAAACCAATTGTATAAAACAATTATAGATATTTTTTCGTGGAATTTTGAATTTATTCATGATGAAATGAGGATGAGATATATGAAAATTATTGCCAGCTTTACTGCGGGCTCTGTATTTGGATTGGTTTCTACTTCTCATGTGATTGGATTTTTATTGAAAAGATGGCATCAAATAGTTACCGCAGTAATCATTGGATTTATAGGAGGTTCATTGGGCATCGTCTGGCCCTGGAAAAAAGAAATTTACAAAACCCTTGATGGGCAGATCATATTGGATAGCGGTGGAGATAAAATTATACAGAACTATAGTCGGTATTTTCCTGATGTCTCGGATCCTAAAACCTGGAGTGCCATTGGATTTATTATATTCGGTATAGCTATATTATTGGCTTTGGAATGGTATGGTAATAAGAATAAAACTTAGTTGATCTTTCCGCATTAACTAGATTCAAAAACTTTCGGATTTTCAAGACTTGAATCCTCCTTCTCCGCCTCAGGCGGATTCGGCGGACGAGAAGATTTGGTTTAACCTGCCGGCCGGCAAGGCGGGTTCCCTGACCCTTGGGGCGGAAAATCAGGTTGTTTGCAAAGCAAACTCAATTTAACACCTCGCATGCCTGCCTGACGGCAGTCAGGCTTCCGTCGAAGTAGTTATTACAGCTGCTGGAAGTCCGTAGAAAATTCTTCAGGTTTTCATCTTTAGTCTTCTATTTACAAATGATTACGGGCTATTTACGAGTTTTATTCAATAAAGTTTTTGGTTCTTCTTAGTTTAGGACTTTCTAATTCACAAAAACATCTTCATTAATAACACAAATCCTATAATTATTATAGGCCCAATCAAACCAGCAATCAATCCTCCATATCGAAAATCTTTTTGAACTAATTTACCCGTACTAAATGCAATGGCATTGGGAGGTGTGGATATGGGTAAAAATAAAGCGGCAGAGGCACTTAATGCAATTACCAGGGGTAATATTTCTTTGTTGGATGAAACTAGAATAATGGAAATAGGAATCAAAATGGTTGCTGTGGCTGTATTGCTCATAAAGTTTGACAATAAAATTGTTAGCAATGAAAAAACAATTACCAACATATAAAAATTCAAATCAAATTCGTTGATCAAACTTACATAATAGGCTGCTAATCCGGTTTCTTCAATCGCCAACCCTAACGAAAGTCCACCGGCTACCAACATCAAAGTATCCCAAGGTAATTTTCTAACATCATCGCCGGTTAAAATACTGAACATAGTCAATACCATTATTGGTAAAAAAGAAACTGCAGAAGCAGGAATTCCATGTAAATTTCCGGTTAACCAAAGTACCAATGTAAGTAGTAAAACAACGAGTACAATCTTTTTTTTCATCATATAGATTCTCGAATTACTCTGACTGTCAATTTCTTTTAAAAATCCTAGATCAATGGTAGCAACTCTGGGAACATATCTTTTGATCAAGAAAAACCACATGGATATAACTAATAAAATAGCAATTGGAAAAGCAATTACCATCCACTCTAAGAAGCCAAAATTAATCCCATTATTATTCAAAGCATCAACGGCAATAGCATTAGGAGGAGATCCTATAATCGTACCCATACCACCCAAAGAAGCCGCTGCAGCAATACCTATTAACAAAGCCTTACCAAAAGGTGCATCCTTATCCAATGTATTTATAAATGGAAGAACTGCCGCAATCATCATAGCCGTAGTGGCAGTATTAGACATGATCATTGAAAAAATTGCAGTAACCAACATGATTCCCAATAATACATATCGAGGCTTGGTTCCGAATTTTGAAATAGTAAGCTTAAAAATAGTTTTGTCAAGACCTACCTTTTGCATGGCTTCTGCCATAAAAAATCCTCCCAACATCAACCAGATTACACTATTGGACCAGGTTTGAACATATTTCTGTGTATATTTTAACGAATTATCTGGATCAATATCGTGATAATAACCCCCCAGCATGAACACTAGAAAACCAAAAATTAAAAGTCCGACAGCAAAGGGTGGAATGGCTTCCGTAATCCATAAACCGATCGATAAAAAAAGCAAAAAAAGCACATAAATCTGTGCTGTGTCTAAATCAGGATTGTCGAGGTAATAGGTTATTCCGAATGCTAAAATAATGCTTACTAAAAAGGATATTATTTTTTTTTGGATATCAACCACTTGTTGATATTTATTCAAATACCGCATAGATGCGGTTCTGGAATCGGCCATGATTTTATCTATTTATGATAATACAAATTTACAAAGTAATCCATAGTTGAAAACTAATAAAAATCATAAAATACAAACAGACTTTAAAATATACCTTCTTAGATCCCTTTTATGCCAAAGGTAAACAGACTCAAAGGGGGAATAAATGAAATGGTTATTCATATTGCCCCATAGGAATAGACAAAAATCAAAAAAATATATTATTTTAAAGCCTGGCAGAGTAGCTCATTTAGAATGTGTTAAACTTACAACCTCTTTAAAAATTAAGACTTAATACCTGTCTATCTGCCTATATCTCGATTTTATTTTTTGAATGTTGTTTGCATCAAGCTAATGAACCCAAATATCTTTCAGCATCTAAGGCAGCCATACAACCTGTTCCTGCTGCCGTTACTGCCTGACGATATTCATTGTCCTGTACATCACCAGCCGCAAATACTCCGGGTAAATTGGTTTTAGTTGATTTACCTTTGGTAATCAAATAACCCACTTCATCCATGTCCAAGACGTCCTTAAAAATTTCAGTATTTGGTTGGTGGCCAATGGCTACAAATACGCCAGTTACATCCAAAGTTTGTTTTTCGTCTGTTTGATTGTTAAAGACACGAACACCTTCCACAACAGATTCCCCCATAACTTCATCTAATTCCGTATGGAACATCACCTCGATATTTTCTGTTTTTTCAACACGATGCTGCATAGCTTTTGAAGCTCTCATAAAGTCTTTTCGAACCAAAATCGTCACCTTTCTACAAATATTCGCCAAATAGGTAGCTTCTTCCGCTGCCGTGTCACCTGCACCAATTACCACTACATCCTGTCCTTTATAGAAGAAACCATCACAGGTTGCACAGGCGGAAACTCCACCTCCAATCAAACGTTGTTCACTTTCTATTCCCAAATATTTTGCGGTTGCACCTGTTGAAATGATCACAGTTTCAGCCTCAATAATTTTAGAATTGTCAATAGTTATCTTATGAATTCCACCTACACTATTATCGAATTCAACTTTAGTTGCTATGCCAAATCTTACTTCAGTATCAAATCGCTCCGCTTGATTTTTAAAATCTTCCATCATGGCGGTCCCGTCTGTCCCATTAGGATAGCCTGGGTAATTATCAACTTCTGTGGTGGTAGTTAATTGGCCTCCCATTTGCAAGCCTGTATACATCACAGGTTTTAAATCTGCTCTAGCAGCATATATTGCGGCACTGTATCCCGCAGGACCCGAACCTATGATCAAACATTTTATTCTTTCTATGGTATCTGACATGATATTTAATTTATTTTTTTGCAAAGACAAAATTAAGTGATTTTATGACTTTAAAACATGATTTTTGATCAATTTTTTTGATGGGGCTATAATTATTTAGAATTGAGTAAAACATTTGACTAATTGAAAAGAAAGTAAATTTTTTAGTTTTCCATAATAACACTTATCTTTATCCCATGGCTTTAACAAACAATGATATTTTTAAAAAATTGAGAGTAGCACATAAATTACGCGATGATGATATTGTTAAAATTTGTGCATTGGTAGATTTTAAAGTTTCTAAAAGTGAATTGGGTGCCCTTTTTAGAAATGAAAACCATCCGAAATATATGGAATGTGGGGATCAAATTTTAAGAAATTTTTTAAATGGTTTGGTTATTCATTTAAGAGGCCCTATGCCTCCTAAAAAGTAAGATAGTTAAAAATTAAATGGCGCACTATTCATTATTCAATCTACTTCACTTGATTATCCGTTTGCAAATACCCTATCAAATCCAAAATTTCCTGGTCCGAAAAGGTTTCCAATAGACCTTCCGGCATCATCGATACGGCAGCGGTTTCTTGAGATTGTATATCTGATTTGTTAATAACCAATTGGTCCTGACCTATAACGCGCATGGTCAATTGCCGGTCATTTTCTCCAATAATGTTGCCACTATAGGTGCGTCCGTTTCTGCTAGTAATAACCACCATTTTATAATCATCCTGAATAACATCACTGGGTTCAATTAAATTGTTCAACAAATAGTCGAGATTCGCCCGGTTGGCACCAGTGATATCCGGACCAATGCTTCCTCCTTCATCATATAATTTGTGGCAGGCAATACAAGTACGTTGGAATAATTGCTTTCCATTTTGCAGATTCGAGGTGGTCAATGCCTTTTCTGTGAGTAAATTCTGATAGCGTTTATATGATAATTCTTTATTGCCTGAAAGTTGATCGATAGGCCCCCAAACTTCTACAAAACCATTGCCCACAACACGTCGAAGTTGCCTTGCCACATACGCAGGTATGTCATTTTTCTTAATAGTTTCATTTTTAATACCCTCAGTGAGCAAGCGGCCATAGCTGGTACGTGATGATAATGTTTGAAGGGCCTCTATTTGTTCCGAATTATTGAATTTGTAAAAATATTTGATTAATAAATGTCCAAATGCACTATAATCATATGATGCCATAGCCCGTATCGCCGCTACACTTAAATCCGGTTCACCCAATAAATCAGGAAGAATAGGAATCAATTCATCGCGTTTCATGGCCACTAAACTTTGAAGGGCATCTTTTCTTTTTTCTAGAGGCGTAGACGAATTTTTTAATAATAGCAGGAGCTGTTTTGCCGCTTCAGTGTCTCCAAAGCGTTGTGCTATTTCTAAAGAAAGAGCGGATATTTCTTTATTTGATTTTAATTTCACATAAACAGTTTCCCAATTCTTTGGAGCTATAATATCAGATCGGCCTTCCAGTCCAGAAAGCATTCCTTTTAATATAGCTTTCAATTGATCGGGATTTTTGCCCATTTCTTTAACTAATAAATTTAATTTATTGGCATCGACAAGTCGTCTGGACGTAAATTCAGCAATTAAAGGAATTTTACCCGAAGAGGCCATTATCATAGCTTTATCGGGATTTATTTCAACCAAATGCTCCATCCCGTACCAAATCATTTTTGGAATATTATGATCGCTAATATCATCGATTCTGGAAATTAATCCAGCTACAATTTGCCATCGATCTTCCAATTCTATTCGTTGAATTGCTGCTGTCAAATAGAGTCGTACAACTTCAGAGGAATCCTTATAGCTCATTTCCGTCATCATTTCAATAGATGAATCTGACGGATTTTCATCCTCGCAAAGCATTTGTATGGCCCATGCCCGAACATATTCATCGGAATCTGTTAATGCCGAATTTAACTCCACGGAAGTGAAATTATTGGTTATATAAAGGGCCCACATGGCACGCAAGCGAAAATCAGAATTCTGATCCTCCTTAAAGAGCTTTCTTAATTGAATCAAACTGTTTTTTGAAAGTGATTTTTTAGTTGCACGATTTTGAAGTATTACTCTTGCTCTTCGGGCATGCCAATCACTTTTACTTTTTTGTAAAGCAACCAGTTGCTCATCATTCAAGTCCTGTAAATTGGCATATCTTCCTTCCCAATTTTTTGCCAAAGAATTTATGGGGCTGATCCGAAAAATCCTACCGGTTTCTTTGTTTAACACCTCTTTTCCACAGATATCTGCATCATGCCAATCCAATACAAATAGATCCCCTGAAGGGCCAACTTCCATGCTAAATCCGATCCATTGGGCATTATTAGCATGCAAAAAATCATCACCATGACGGGCAATGAAACCAGAACCTTTGGGTTCTAAAATATCCGAAAGTACGGCATGTTCATGGATATTAGCCATAAATAAACGACCCTGATGAATTTGCGGTAGCGCATCCGATTGGTATATTCTCGCACCTCCATGGGCCGATCGATGTCTATGGTCAACTATAGTTTTGATATCGCTATACACATAAGGGTTGAAATGTTGACCTCCCTGACGATGATAAATACCGCCAGGTATAACGTGGAACAAATGTGGAATTACACAGGCAGTAATAAACAGTTGCCCTTTGCTATCATAATCAATGCCCCAGGGATTGCTAAAACCGTGTGCCACGACTTCAAATCTTTTCTTGGTTGGGTGAAATCGCCAAACACCTCCGTTGATATCTACACCTTCTTCATCCAATAGGTCTTCAGGAAAAGATTCTTTATGCCTATATATTTTACCTTTTCCATTCGGCTTGCGAATTTTTGAAGGAGTTGCAAATCCTTCCAATCCATAGAGCCATCCATCAGGTCCCCAATGAAAACTATTGATAGTTTCATGTCGATCACGAATTCCCCAACCTGTTAATAGCACTTCAATATCCTCCTTGTCGGCGATATCATCTTTATCTTTGTCAGGAACAAATAGTAAATTGGGAGGTGCTCCTAAAAACAATCCGTCGAAGCCTACCGCAATAGCTGAAGGAAAAGGAATTCCATCCAAAAATACTTTTCTGCTATCAGCTATGCCATCGTGATCTGTATCTTCCAAGATTACGATTCTGCTATCTCCCGAATTGGAAAAACCACTGCCTCTAGATTCATAATCCCTGTTTTCTGCCACCCAAAGTCGTCCTTGATCGTCCCAACAAAAGGCCATGGGTTGTGTTACCATTGGTTCTCCAGCCCATGCATTGACTTGAAAACCATCCATAAGGGTCATGTTATTTGCAGCCTCTTTTGGACTTAAAAACTTTGCTGTTTTACCTTCTTCCTGGGCAATGCTCCAAAGTGAGGCAGTAGAGTATATGGAATTACTACCAATATATTCATTCCAAAGTTCTGTCAGATCCAGATCATTTCGTTCACCTGAATAGGCAATAATTTGATGTTTTATAATTTCCGTTTCCCCTTTTTTAATCTGCCAATCTCCCAATTTTGCCCTAACCGGCCCAATTCCCAGCTGGCTATCCACACGCCATGATTGCGGGAAGCCACTATTTTCAGGATGATCAAAAATGGTAATATGAGCCACATCTTCCCGACCTTCAACTTGCATACCTACATCTACCCACATGGCTCTTTGTCCTTCAGCTTTTTCATTTTTCTGCCTGGCGGCATTAACAGCTTCACCTATTATTCCTTCCTTCCAGGGCATGCGTAAAAACAATCCACCATAATCAAATTCTCCTATGGTGATGTCTTCGATCGCTTTTCCCTGCCATTCCAAATCCAATATAAATTTACCTTTCGTTTCTGTCATCTTCCATATTTGTGTTTCCTGTAATATGGGTTTTGCATCCTTATCGAGCATTTCATAAACTGTTTGCCATGAAACTTCAGGGCCTTCAGCGGTTATTATTTCCAGAGAGACTCTTCTCCAATAATCTCCTCCAGGATTGTGGAAGAAGTCCCGACCCATACTTTTTTGCATTTTCGGTTTTTTATCTTTTTTGTAAAAGTATTTATGAACAGTATCCATGGGAACTTCCTCACCATTTACCCTTGTAAAACCCCAATATAATCCTGTTTGATGTTTGTGATGACCCGGACTATATTCTGTAAGTTCACCCTTTCCATCCGGTGCCATTATAGGATGCAAAAATGGTCGAAAATTAGATTTAGCGTTTTGAGTTACTAAAACTTCTGAGTTTCCTTTTCTAAATACAGACAAAGTACCAGACGTTTGGTTTTGTCGGATTTGTAAAACAGTAGTTGAGTCATTAGGTAGTTTTTCTTTATTCTTTCTGTCACAAGCGACGAATATAACTATCAAAAAAAATAATTGTAAAAATGATTTGGGCAAAATAAATGACTTCATTTAAAAAGGTTTGATGTAAAAATAGCAAAAATGTGTCACATACTTTAAAGGTGATTTTAGCGCTGCACGAATCATCGTCAATATAATTAAATTGTATATGATAACAATATGGATAATATTTTAGAATAATACAGAAGGATTTTTCTTTCTTTTTCATCCTTGAAAAGGAAAAAGGATAAACTTTATCCGCCGTAGCCTAAGCCGTTAAATTAGCGGACAACTTCTATATCCGTTTCGCTAAAATTTCAAAGAAGCTAAAACGATAATTAAAAATGTTCAATTGTACATCCCTGTCCGCAGGGTTAGGGAACGATTATTTTGTTGGTGCTGACGTTCAGAGATCGAAGAGTTTATACTTTTGGTTTAAACGTATCCAATCATCAGGTTCCGGTAATAAGCAGACAATAAGAACATAAGAGATTCGTTTAATACAAATGCCTCAGCTTTAGATTTAACTAAGAATTTTCAATTAAATTTGACGTTTTAAATAATACCGCTATGAAAAAATATAGATTACAATTCGTTTTTATCTTTATTCTATTATGTTCATTAATAGGATGCACTGAAGATAAAGAAACTAATAATAACTTCTCACGAGTTCAATTAATGTTAATTGATGCACCAGGTGACTATCTTGAGGTAAATATTGAAATAATTGACATACAGTATAAAACTTCAGAAGAGGGATGGATAAGTTTTACACCAGTTATTGGTTATCCAATACAGGTAGACTTAGCTGAGTTAATTGGGGGCGAGAGCCTAATATTAACTGATGAGGAGATTCCTTCAGGGACGTTAGAACAAGTTAGATTGATTCTTAGTGATAACAATACCTTATTAATTGAAGGCAATAGTGAAGGAGCAACTATTTCTGCCCATCTGGACACGCCTAGTGCTCAACAATCTGGTTTGAAGTTAAAACTTGACTCTGAATTGGAACCAGGATTTTATTATTCGTTTATATTGGATTGGGATGTGAATCAGTCGGTTAAGAAAGCTGGAAATTCGGGAAAGTATATTTTAAAACCAGTTATAAGAGTTAAGGCTGAAGCTGTTTCAGGATCTATCATGGGTAAGGTGATAGCGGAAGATTTAGATGACGAAATTGACGGACCAGTGGCATTGGAAAATGCTAGAATTGATGTTTATAATTCAAATGAAGAATTGATAACCTCAACATTTTCAAATGAGAATGGTGATTTTATTATAAAAGGTTTAGAAGCAGGAACCTATCTTGTTAGCATAGTACATCTCGACTATATTGAATTCGAATCAGAGGAATCGATTGAAGTTAGGGCTGGGGAAATTACTCCTCTTGGAACCATAGAATTGCAGGTTCCAGTGTAACATTTGATCGATCTTATTTCTCACCATTCTTTTATGCCTCAGTTTTAGCCGTTTTAGTCACAGGTAGTTCTTGTAACCATTTCACTAAAATATCAAGGAAATTTATTTGAAAATTTAAATAGGCCGAATTACCAGAGTTTAAACTTTAATCATCACTGGATTCTGTCGAATTATAAAAGCTATTTTCTGCTTTTTTTTAATTGATAAGCTCTTCCCGGATGTTCCGTCAAAAAGCTCTCTATATTTCCGTTATCTTGTAATGTTAAGAAAGCGATTTTTCCATCTACCCCACCAAATGCAATATTGGAAGGTGTTTTACCTGAAAGAGATATTTCTTTAAGGATTTTTCCCTGAGGAGATATTATTACCACAGTTCCCTTACCATGCCTTGTAATATATAAATTACCTTGACTGTCCGTACGCATGCCGTCCATGCCAAAATCATCAAATTTTAAAATTAACCGTTTGTTACTAATATTTCCTTCTGGTGAAAGGTCGTAAGCCCAAACATTACGTTGAACGGATTCATTAACATATAAGGTTTTGTTATCGACACTAACTTCTATTCCATTGGTAGTTCCCATATCACCCTCCAGTAACGTAAATTTTCCGTCGGTATCAATTCTCCAAATCTGACCTTTGGAATTTTTCCAATCAGGATCGCTGGCAAAAAGAATACCGCTGTCTGAAATGGCAATATCATTAGGTTGATTCATGTCATCATTATGGGCAAAAACACTTATTTCCTTGGTATCCATATCGACTTTTAAGATATTATGCATTGTGTAATCTGCTATGTACATATCTCCATTATTATTAAACCTAATACCATTCCCTATACTACCTTCAGGTAAAGTGACAAATAATGAAGCGGTTCCATCCTTTGCTACTTGGCCAATAGTTCCTGGCTTCTCGTAATTGACGGCATACAAAACACCATTTTTATCTACAGCCGGACCTTCAATTCCAGAAGGAAAACCTCCAGGTTCTGTAAATACTTTACTTTGATAAAGATTTTCAGTTGCTTCTATAGGTTGAGGCCCCTTGACTTTTTCCGTTGTATTAGAAGATATTTTATCCTTGCATCCAACAATGAAAAGAAAGATACTTATAAAAAGTATATTGAATTTGTTTAATTGATTTTTAGTGTTAAGCATATAATTTAAATTTTTGTAAATATTAAATTCAATAACGAGATGTGACTGGGTAATAAATTTTTTTCAAGTACCATATTCCTTTATAGCGTTTTTCCTTTTCAGTTAATTCCTACTTCTCACATTTGCTATTTCATTGGCTGTAAAGGCGCTTGCATCATTTCCAGAATTCTGTCTAAATATAAGTCAAAATTTTTGCTATTTCCTAATCTTTAATCATATTCAATTTGGGCAAAGCACTAATATAACGTTTGTTTTTTAAAGTAATTTTCCGACGTAATCCATTCAAAACTGCATTGATCAATGTAGTTTTATCGCCCAGTACCCATTTTGATTTATTTAAAGGAGGAAAGCTATCATTATCTAATGCATATTTCTGACGACATTCCGAACAAAAAGTATTGTAGATTTTTCCTCCTTCACCAGATTTCACCTTTTTCAGAATCAGAAACGTATAAAGATCGATCTATTCCATGGCCAGTTTCATTGGACGATAAGATGCATTACTTGTACTAACGATATTGTTGACTTCAGTAAACCCAGCAGTAAACACTTCATATGGCCCGGTTGGAATTCCTTTTTTATAGGTGCAAAACCCAATAAAATATCCAGATTGAGGATAGGGATCACTATATGTAGAACCATGAAAGGCTATAAAAGTCCCTTTTTGCAATAGTCTAAACATTTTTTTGATTCCATAACAGCATCAGAGTCGCCGGGAACATCATATTCTACTTCAATATCACAATAAATTGGCCAATTGTTTTTTTCTATTAATTTTAGAATATCATGTAAAGGTGTTCCACCTTCTCCCCAAGGTTCATTTTTGTTTGGAGGAATATCGTTCTTTCCGGTTTTATCTTTTAAATGTAAACTAATAATTCGGCTATGAAGTTTTTTTATTATTTCATTTGGATGTTTTCCGGTGGCTCCATAATAATGTCCTACATCCAGATTCAACATATTATTTGGAGAATATGCTAGAAATTCTTCAAAACTAAAATTTGGTTGGCCAGGTTGAGCATGGTTATGAAAAATGGCATACATCTCATGTTTTTCAGCAAATTTTCCGAGGCGTTTACAAGCGTCGTGTCCTATTTCATTGGTTATTCCTACGGCTCCCAAAGTTTTTGCAGTATTGAATGCATAATCAATTTCTTCGTCAGCCCATTTGGCAGGAGAAAACTTAACGATATGAATTTCAATACCAGCCTGGTCAAACAAATTTTTAAGCTCCTTATATTTATCCATCGATACGGATAACCTCCAAAGTCTTTGTTTTTCGCGAGCCTTTTCTACCGATTTTTTGTAAGATTCTTTTTCTTCATCGGAAAGATTAGCATTCCTTTTTGGTCGAGCTGGCATTCTAGGAATTCCAGCATATTCCTCAGCTATATTTCCCATAAGTTCCAAAGAATTAATTCCAGTTTGCTGGCAGTATTTTATGATATCTTGGGCAGATCCTGGCATAGACCTCCAACTATAAGTAATTAATCCAATTTGAATTCCATTTATTTTTGAATTTGGTAGTTTATTGGATTGGCCATAAGAGTAATAGGTGCCTACTAAAAACAGGAATAAGTTAGCTAAAAGTATCCTGTTTAATTTTTTGAATTTCATAGAGATATAGATTTAATAAAAAGATTGCTTAAAATTATAATGCTTGACTGCAATATAATAAGGTTATGTTATTTTTCAAATCAATTAAAAAAATATTTATCAGTATATTTAGGGTTGTTGAAATTATGCAATCAATCTTCTAAAAATATAATACAAGAAGCCGTTTTAAGATCATTATTGACATGATGTTTTTTTAATAATCCTGTTACTTGATCAATCTTAAAAACAACCAAGTTATCTGAGTCCTGATTGGCCACTATGATCCATTGACCACTTGGATCAATATTAAATTCTCTAGGAGTTTTCCCGCCGGATGGCTCTCGATTTAATAAAGTTAATTCTTTGCTTGTTTCATCAAATCGAAAAATCCCAATCGAATCATGTACTCGGTTAGCAACATAAATAAATTGACCATTTGGATGAATCCTAATCGCTGCGCCGCTTGGAGTCATTTCAAAGTCGGAGGGAAGGGTGGTTTTTGATTCTAAGAATTCAAATTTGTCTTGATTGAGTTCATAACTATACAATTCTGCGGTCAATTCAGAAAAGATAAAGGCGAATTTTCCATTTGGATGAAGTGCCATATGCCTGGCACCAGCACCAGGATTCACAGCCAAATCTTTGTCAGAATTTGCAATGATCCTATTTTCAGATTCTTGTAGGCTATAATACTTTGCCAAATCTAAACCTAAATCAACTACATAGAGCCCCTTATTTCCAATTGGGTAAATCATATGTGCATGAGCAGCCTCTTGCCGGATTGAATTGGGACCAGATCCATGATGTTGTATATTTTGAGTAAACGGCAGCAAACTTCCATCCTTGTTCAATGGGTAAACTAATACATTACCAGACATATAACTTGCAACAATCACATGTTGTTGTGATTTTGAAATTGATAAATGACAGGCATAGGAACCAGGTAATTCCTGTTCATTAATCTGGGTTAAAAATGACATATTACTATCAATGTGAATGCCATAGGATTTGATCTTTGGTGATTCATTCATTTCTATTTCTTCAACAGCGTATAAAAATTTACCATCCTCAGATAGTGTCAGGTAACTAGGGTTTAATGCGGGAACAATTTCTTCTAATTTCAAGAAACCTTGAGTTGGATCAAAATCGAAACAATAAATTCCTTTGCCTTTTCCAACAAGTTCTTCGGTAATTTTTTTAGTATAACAACCTACAAATACTTTCATAATTTATTCTAATTATATGTCTGCACAGTTTTGGTTAGAGCGACTTAATTGCCGCCCCAAGCGCATCTAGTCCAATTGATTGGCAAACTCCTTGTCTATTTTGTTCTTTCATTTTTTTTATGTCCCACTCATGAACATCATCTGCTAATCCCCAAAGCTTTCTGAATTGCTCGATATAAAGCTTGTCATTTTCAATATTGGTAAACTCTGGTTGAAACTGGTTATTTGTTGTGTTTCGAGTTTTCCATATGGCTTGAACCGTTTGTAAAACATTATGGTTGAGGTCAATACCAAGAAGTTTTTTTTCTTCCTTAGATCCAATATATCGCATCATGATACCCCTTCCTGCCAGATAATCATTGCCGTGATTAGGGCCAAAACTCGATAAACAGGGAGCTTCACGAATAATACCATCCTCATCACTTATCAAAGCTGTTTTAATTCCAATTCCTATTTCTTGTATCAATGTTCGAATTTTTCTCTCAAATATATCGGCATCAAATTTTGATTCAATATTGTTTCTACGAACATAATCTGTCAGTTCTTCTTTTAAAGCAAGCATATCCGTTAAGGCCCCAATCAACATACCTTGATCTCCTGTCCAAATCCAGCCTTCTGCCCATGGTGGGTGTATTTTCTCCTGATAAGTAGATCCTTCCATAAAGGCCATGGGTCGTTCCTGAACTAAAGCTCCAGTTGGAGATACCTTTTTCAAGTATTCATGTTTATCCAGTTCAAACCAGTTTTCAAACCAGATCCATTGACGGTATGCCATATCCAAATATTTATCATTATCATTGATGTTTTCTTCTAAGGATAAACGATATATGCGGGAAGAGAGCAAAAACAACAATACATTGGTAACCGTATTTTTAACCCCTTTACTGATTCCATTGGCATCTCCATTTCTACATCCGTGTAGTACGGGATAGGCAGTTGTGGAATGGTCATAGGCAGTTTTCTTTTTATATTCCCAGCATAGGTCAGTTGAAAGTTTCAAGTACTTATCTGCGAGTTCATTTTCATTTATTTTAAGCAAATGTTTTCGGGCATTGAGCGCCATAAGGCCCCACCAACCAAAATCATCGGCCCAAAGATCTCCAGGATCAAAACCGTTAAAAAAAACAAGATTTTCTTCCAACATATCTTTTACTTTCAGCTGTATTTCCTGAACAACAGGATCATTCGGCCATCTTTGTTGCACTGCATCCACAAAGGTTAAGCAGGCATCAAAGGTATTTCCTCTTTTCCAAAAATCATTGAAGTTCCAAATCTCTTCGAACCTATTAAAGGCAGCAAAGGACCATTCTTTTAGTTGATCTTCAATTTTATTATCAGTTGTATGCTGATAGGCAAATAACATTTTGGAACTTGTCATGATAGTAGCGGAGCTACCAACCAGTTGAATAAATTTACGTCTTTTCATATTTTATCGATTTTATTATTTCCATCCTTTTGCAAAAGTTACATTATCATCTAAGAATATTAAGCGAGCCATTTGTGTAAATAAAGAATCGGTAAAATCCCAATTGTACCAGAAATAATGGCTGTATCATGTCCAAAGAGAAAACTACTCAAGACCTGACTAAAGCAAGAAAGGTTATATTGTTTTTCATCTTTTAATTATTTGATTTTATTATAAAAATAGCCTATTCCCGACCAGACACTAAATGTTTTTTTAGTCTAAATTGGGACTCATTTTTTATCATTGAAATTGCAGCCTTCATATATCCCATGGCATAAGCCATCCCCGAATGCCAAGGGGCATCACAACTCATCTGAGGTGTATGATCAGGAATTAGAACTCCTTCAAATTTATTTTTCTTCAAAATTGCTAGAATTTTTTTCATATCAATGTCTCCTTCATCAATAAAAGTTTCTTTGTAATTAGGGACCTTCCCTTTTACATTTCTAAAGTGAATATAAGCCACTCTATTTTGTTCGGTATATTGGTCAGTTGCCTCGTAAATATTACCTTCAGTCATTTCCGCCAGTGTTCCTAAACAAAACTCCAACTGATTGGATGGACTTGGATTAGAATCAATTAGATCTTGATACATGGCAGGTTGATATACCAAACGAGGCTGTTTTCTTACAAACTTAAGTGGAGGGTCATCTGGATGGGCTGCCATAATTACACCGGCCTCTTCCGCTACTGGAATAATTTCGTCAAGAAAACCCTTCAACCTTCTCCATAATTCTTTATGTGTGATCTCGGGCTGAAAACCTTCTTTTGCATTTTGGTCGTAGATCATATTCCAGATCATTCCTTTGGGAATTGGCTGCTCTAGTATATCATTACTACCATTTAAACCTACAGAAGTTGCATTTCCTCTGGCCGAATCTTCAATAATACGTCCGGAAACACCAGCCAAGCTGAAGTTGTACCCAAAAACAGGAATACCAGCTTTTCCCACATTGCGAATAATAGTTTTGCAATTTTCTATATGTAATGCTCTTTTTGATCCATCAAGTAATATATCGTACCAATGAGCCGGGTCGAAATTCTCAATTCCTTCCAACACCAGATCATGTTTGGCAAGATCTTCTTTTATTTTGGTCAGCTCTTCTACTGTCCACAATGTATCTGGATCACCTGCCACGCCCCATCCTCCTATATCTCCAATAGGTTGATTGTTTAAAGAAGCTTGATTTCCCTTGTTAAAGTAATCCACCATATGGATAATAATATGGGTTGCACCACATTGTTTAGCAAATTTATAGTGCTCATCATTGAGCATATGTTTGTATAAACCAAATCCAAGTTTCATATGTTTATTTTTATTGTTTTTAATAGGTCATACCAGTCTTTGCGGACAGGCAGGTGGAACTCGCAAATAATCTTTCCCTTTGGTGAGAAACTTGGTTCTACTGTTATTTTAATGGAATATATTTTTTTATGTC
>JAUXGV010000083.1 GCA_030621915.1 Flavobacteriaceae bacterium | reverse complement strand
TTCTAAGGGATTACTTAACCATTGCAAAACTCTGGCAGCTATTATTAGATCAAACTTCACTTCAGGTTGGTATTCAAACAAATCGATATGAACCAATTTTAAATTTTTAACATTCCCATATGTAACACCTCCACTTTTTACGAATTTTTCTGTATTGTCAATTCCAATTATCTGTCCAGATGGACCAATAATTTTCGCAATATCTTTTGAAATTGCCCCGGTACCGCATCCAATATCCAGTACAGACATCCCCTTTTTCAATATTGGTCGCAAAGTGCGATAATCAACTTCTAAACTTCTGTTATCGAAAATTTTTGTTGCGGAATTTCCGTTTCTATCAATATATTTATTTGGCTTCATCGTAATATTTGTTGGTTTATTTTCTAAATGGTTCAGGTTTCTGTTTTTGCAGGCATGACAGTAAGTTAATAAAATAAAAAACCATCGATTTCAATTAAGAAACCGATGGCTATTTTTATTAAAAGGATTCTTATTTAAACAATCTTGATCATTGCAGTCATAGATTCTCTCAGCTCTGCTCCAATCATTTCAACTGCATGGTATCTGATTTCGTCATTAATAGCAATCAATTTTTGATTATCTACGCCGTTTCCATTGGCTTCTCCATAATTTGAACCAATAACATCAGTATCAATATTCTTCATAAAATCTACTAAAAGTGGCTTACAGGCATGATCAAATAAATAACACCCATATTCAGCAGTATCCGATATCGTAGCATTCATTTCATAAAGTTTTTTACGTGCAATTGTATTCGCAATTAACGGTGTTTCATGCAATGATTCATAATAAGCCGATTCTTCAATAATACCAGCTTCAACCATGGTTTCAAATGCCAATTCTACCCCTGCTCTTACAAATGCAACCATTAATACTCCATGATCAAAATATTCCTGTTCAGAAATTTCCTGATTTGTTATTTTGGTTTTTTCAAACTTTGTTTCACCGGTTTCAGCTCTCCACCCCAATAAATTCACATCGTCGTTTGCCCAATCTTCCATCATGGTTTTTGAAAAATGACCAGAAATAATATCATCCATATGTTTTTGAAATAATGGTCGCATTATCCCTTTTAATTCTTCAGATAATTCGAAGGCTTTAATTTTTGCCGGGTTTGACAACCTGTCCATCATATTGGTGATTCCACCATGTTTCAAAGCTTCAGTAATTGTTTCCCATCCATATTGAATCAATTTTGCGGCATAATTTGGGTCAATTCCTTTTTCAACCATTTTATCGAAACTTAAAATTGATCCTGTTTGCAGAACACCACATAAAATGGTTTGTTCACCCATTAAATCAGATTTAACTTCTGCAACAAATGAAGATTCTAACACACCTGCCCTATCCCCTCCAGTTCCTACTGCATATGCTTTTGCTTGTTCAAGACCCACTCCTTGAGGGTCATTTTCAGGATGTACAGCAATCAAAGTTGGAACCCCAAATCCGCGTTTATATTCTTCTCTAACTTCTGATCCAGGACATTTTGGAGCGACCATAATTACAGTAAGGTCCTTTCTGATTTGCATTCCCTCTTCAACAATATTAAACCCGTGAGAATAAGATAAAGTTGCACCTTCTTTCATTAAGGGCATTACAGAATTAACTGCAGATGTATGTTGCTTATCGGGTGTTAAATTAGAAACCAAATCTGCCGTAGGGATTAGTTCTTCATAAGTTCCTACAGAGAAACCATTTTCACTTGCATTTTTAAAGGATTGACGTTTTTCTTTAATGGCCCCTTCTCGTAGTGCATAAGATATATTCAGTCCTGAATCTCTCATATTCAATCCCTGATTCAATCCTTGAGCTCCACAGCCAACAATCACAATTTTTTTACCTTTTAAAGCTTCAATTCCATCTGAAAACTCAGATGCATCCATAAATCTACATTTCCCTAATTGTGCTAATTGATCTCTTAAAGATAATGTGTTAAAATAATTTGCCATTATAAAAATTTTTAATTTAAATTTAGTTTAATTGTTTTCGTAATATTTCCGATATTTTCATTTCCTCTTTGGTTACGGATATTCTTCCAGATCGAACAAATTGCATGATTCCATAAGGTAGCAGAGCATTATACAATTTTTCAATTTCTTCTCTTCTACCTGATTTTTCAATCACAAAAAATTCTCTGGAAACAGTTATAATTTGAGCATTGCTTCTTTTAATAATATTCTGAATCTGACGCTTGTCAAAAAGCAAACTTGATTTCACTTTAAACAAAGCAGACTGCAAGTAAATAGACTGACTATTTGTATGATAATAGGCCTTTATTACTTCAATTTGTTTTTCTATTTGACCAATAATTTTCTTTATTTGATCCTCTGTAACGTTCACAACAATTATAAATCTTGAAACGTGTTCTATTTCAGTATTTGAAACAGTCAGGCTTTCAATGTTGATACGTCTTTTAAGAAAAATAGCAGAGATTCTATTTAACAACCCCAAATTATTTTCCGTATAAACTGATACGGTATAAGTTTCAATTTTCATCTTAATTTTATTTTAATCTTACATCTGAAACAGATGCTCCTGTTGGAATCATTGGAAATACATTCCCTTCTTTTTCAACCACAACTTCTAACAAATAAGATTCGTTTGATGCTATCATATCTTCAATAGCGCCTAATAAATCTTCGCGTTGTGTAACTCTATTTGCTTTCAAGCCATAACCTCTGGCAATTTGAATAAAATCTGGATTGGTCATTTCTGTAGAAGCATATCTTTTATCAAAAAATAGCTCTTGCCATTGTCTTACCATTCCTAAAAACTCATTATTCAAAATAATAATTTTTACCGGAACTTTTGTCTGTAGAATAGTTCCCAACTCCTGAATATTCATCTGAAAACTTCCATCACCTATAATGGCAACTACCTCTCGTTCGGGTACACCCATTTTAGCCCCAATGGCTGCAGGCAATGCAAAACCCATGGTTCCCAATCCACCTGATGTGATTTTACTCTTAGTTTGATTAAACTTAGAATACCTACTAGCAATCATTTGATGTTGACCCACATCTGAAACTATTACAGCATCCCCTTTGGATTCATTATTTAAAGAGGTTAAGACTTCAGTCATCGTGATTCCTCCTTCAGTTGGGTTTTGCTGTGCATCAATTACTTCTTTAAATTCTATCTCATATAAGTCATCAAATTTTTTATGCCAAATTGGATGCGAATTATTTTTAATCAGTGGAAGGATTTCTGATAAAGTGTCTTTAACATTTCCTAAAACAGCAACGTCTGACTTCACGTTTTTATCAACTTCCGCAGGATCAATTTCAAAATGAATAATTTTAGCCTGCTTGGCATAAGTCTCTAAATTACCTGTTACACGATCATCAAATCTCATTCCAATGGCAATTAAAACATCACATTCATTTGTCAATTTATTTGGGGCATAATGACCATGCATACCAACCATCCCATAAAATAAATCATGATTGGTAGGAATAGCCGACAAGCCTAATAAAGTCGACGCGCAAGGAATATCAGCTTTTTCAATAAGAGCTTTAAATTCCTCTTCAGCTTCACCCAATATCACCCCTTGTCCAAAAATAATAAATGGTTTTTTAGCCTTATTAATAATTTCAGCGGTAGCTTTTATTTTGCTTTTATTAATTTTCGGAACAGGTGTATAACTTCTAATTTCTTTACATTTTTTATACTCAAATTCCAATTCTCCAAACTGAGCATCTTTTGTTATATCCACCAATACAGGTCCTGGCCGTCCAGATTTTGCTATAAAAAATGCTTTAGCCATTATTTCCGGAATTTCATTGGCATCCGTTATCTGATAATTCCATTTTGTAACAGGCGTAGAAATACTGATAATATCAGTTTCCTGAAATGCATCACTACCTAAAAGATTCGAACCTACCTGACCTGTTATACAAACTACTGGAGTTGAATCAATTTGAGCATCAGCAATTCCAGTAACTAAGTTAGTAGCTCCTGGTCCAGAGGTTGCTATCGCCACACCAACTTTACCTGTTGCTCTGGCAAATCCTTGTGCTGCATGTATCGCTCCTTGTTCATGACGCGTTAATACATGATGAATTTCATTTTGGTATTTATACAATTCATCATATACTGGCATGATTGCCCCTCCTGGATATCCATAAATCAAATCAGCACCTTCAGCTAATAGACATTTAACTACTGCCTCGGCTCCTGACATTTTTATTTTACTTTTTTTGTTCAATTTTTGTTCAGTTTTTGTAATTGTTTCCATATTACTCATTTTTGAAATTCACAGATTCCTGTTTTACAGGAATGACATGTTTAACTTGTCAGAACTTATCAGTTATACATCCTTCAGATGCCGATGAAACAGTTTTAGCATATTTATACAAAACTCCTTTTGATGCTTTTAAGTCAGGTTGTTTCCATTGCTCCTTTCGCTCCGCCAATTCTTCATCAGAAATTGCCAATTCAATGGTGTTTTTTATCGCATCAATGGTTATGATATCTCCATTTTTCACTAAGGCGATATTACCACCTTCCTGTGCCTCCGGGCATATATGACCAACTACAAATCCATGAGAACCTCCTGAAAATCTCCCGTCAGTAATCAAGGCAACATCTTTACCCAATCCTGCTCCCATAATAGCCGATGTTGGTTTTAACATTTCAGGCATTCCGGGCCCTCCTTTTGGACCTTCATATCTAATAACAACAACATCACCCTTTTTAACTTCACCGTTTTTTATACCATCGTTGGTTTCAAATTCTCCTTCAAAAACTTTTGCAGGCCCTGAAAATTTCAATCCCTCTTTACCTGTAATTTTAGCTACAGCTCCTTTTTCAGCTAAATTCCCGTATAAAATACGTAAATGACCAGTTTCTTTAATGGGTTTATCCAATGGCTTTATAATTTGCTGATCTGCTTTTAAATCATCTGCAGCACCTAAGTTTTCAGCTAGTGTTTTTCCTGTTACCGTCATACAATCTCCATGTAACATTCCATTTTCAAGCATATATTTTAGTACACCCGGAACACCACCAATTTCATGCAAATCTTCCATTACATATTTTCCGCTTGGTTTTAAGTCGGCAATAAATGGAGTTGAATCACTTATTTTCTGAAAGTCTTCCATTGTAAAATCAATTTCGGCTGCTTGGGCAATTGCTAAAAAATGCAGTACTGCGTTTGTTGAGCCTCCTAAAATGATTACCAATCGAATAGCATTTTCTAATGATTTACGTGTAACTATATCAGATGGTTTGATATCATTTTCCATCAAATATCTCAGGGCTTTACCGACAGAAACACATTCCTGTTCTTTTTTATTACCTACTGCTGGATTTGAAGAATTGTAAGGTAATGACATTCCCAAGGCTTCAATGGCAGATGCCATTGTGTTTGCAGTATACATTCCACCACAGGCTCCGGCTCCGGGACAAGCCTTTCTAACAACACTTTTAAATTCATTTTCATCAATAGTTCCTGCCACTTTTTCACCCCATGCCTCAAAAGCTGAAACGATATCCAATTTTTTTCCATTATGACAACCCGCAGCAATGGTTCCTCCATATACCAAAATTGAAGGACGATTTAATCGAAGCATGGCAATCATAGCCCCCGGCATATTTTTGTCGCATCCAACTACAGTAACCATGGCATCATAATTCATAGCTTGCACAACCGTCTCCATAGAATCTGCAATGATATCCCTTGATGGCAACGAAAAACGCATACCCTTTGTTCCCATTGAAATTCCATCACTTACACCAATGGTATTAAATATTAAACCTATCAAATTAGCATCTTGAACACCTTTTTTAACATAAGTTGCAAGATTATTTAAATGCATATTACAAGGGTTACCTTCATATCCCGTACTGGCAATTCCTACTTGAGGTTTTTTTAGATCATCTTCAGTTAAACCAATAGCATAGAACATGGCTTGTGCCGCCGGTTGAGTTGGGTCTTGTGTAACGTTTTGACTATATTTATTAAGTTTATTCATTCGATTATTTGGTATTTTTAATTTTTGATTTATCAAATTTATAATAGCTACACTTTTTACTAATACTCAACTTATAATTATTACAATATTCAATAATTATAATAATTAAGTATCTATTTGATTTACAGTATTTTGAAAAACTATATTTACAAGGTTTAAGTCAAAAAAAAACCTTCCGCTTTGGAAGATTCAAATTCAAATATAAATTAATAAAACTCTTCCTATTTTTTCATAAATGAAATAATAAGAATAATAATTTGATTGATATGAAAACTGTTTTGTGTCATTTTATTCCGGACAAATATAACAAATTTATCTATCCATTAACAATGCCTTTCTTTTAATAATTGATTCAACAGAAACATTTTCAATATTACTTTCAAGCCATGAAATAATATCTAAAAACATAAAGGCTCTTTTTTCATAAGGGTGATTCTCGTAAGTTTTCAATTCATCATGTAATTTGATGAAGGCATTTTTTAAATCATGAGGATAAATATTACTCAATCCTCGTAAAAAAGTAATGATTTTTCGCTGTACAATATGCAATTCATTCATTTTAATTAAGAACTTATAAGTGGATCTGATCAAAGCTTCTAAATTCTGATCCAAGCCTGCCTCATAATGTGCGACAAGATTTAAGATTCTAGAGAAACAAAGTAAATCTTCCCTCATTTTTAATTCTTTATTTTTAATTATTTTTTCAAGGTAAAAAATACATTTTTCATAATTTGCATTTCCAAAATACATACTGGCAATTTTATAATAAAACACCATCACATGATGTTCATCAATTTTGCGTTTATACAATTCCAGCTGATCTAAAACTTCAGGAATAAAATTAACACCCATTGAAAATTTTCCTTCTAAAAAAAACAAATTGACCTTGTTTAAATATAAATTTAAAAATGCCAATGACTCTGTATTTTCATTCAATAAAAAATTGTGTTGTTCAATTTCTGTTTCTAAATAGTTTAATGTAGATCTAAATTTGGACCGATGTTGAATTAAAAATAATGATTCCAATAAATAGTTGATTCCTTTCAAATAAAAAACAGGGTTTGTTTTTTTTAAATAAGGATTGTAATAAAACAAATCAACCCATTTTTGTGAATATTTATAGCAGGAAACAAAATCTTGAGTAATAAAATTATACCATAAATATGCTTTGTAAAGGAATAATTTTTCTTTAACTCCTAAATTACTGATGTTATATTCTGGGAGGTTTGTCTCAAAATATTCCTTAATATTTTGATAATCTTGATCAGATCGAACATACCCTTTTTTAAGCAACAAACTATACAATTGCAACGACAAATTCGAAAGTCTGCTCAACATGGTATTTCGAGAACTCAATAAGGATGACTGTGCAATTAAATCATCAGCACGAGTGATCATACTTCGTGTAATATACTGTGATTCAATTGTTTTTTCCAATTCAACAATCTCAAAAGCCAAACTATTTTCCTCATTTTGTAATGCAATATTTTTAACCTTATCTAAAATTTTTAAGCTTTGTTTGTGAAGACCCTTATTGTATAAAATTGTAGCAAAATCTAATTGTTCTCTAATTTGTGATTTCGTATTCTTATGGAAAGGGTTCAATCTTAAACTTACAAGAATCTGTTTATATAAATGAGCTTTTGAATTCGAAATTTGTTGTTTTTTGATATTGGTTTTGCTTAATATTAAACTCTCATCAAAATCATCCATTTTATCAATAAGTGAGAATAGTGCCATAAAATTTTTCTCAGAATTCCCTCCTAACCTTCCGGCATATAATTTAAATTGTCTTTTTTCTGATTTTGACAATGACTTTACCAGTAAGAAAAGGGAATCTTTTTTTTCCATAGACATCGTAATAAAATGCTTATAACTATCTGTTTTTGTTTAATTTATATAATTCGAAATCCGCTTGAATATAGTAATCATTTAAAATCAAACCAATAATAATATTAGTATCAATTTATATTTGATTATTCAAAAGTGATAAAAAATATTTAATAATGAGCAAAAATAAAGTCCAAATATTTGATACAACGTTGAGAGATGGCGAACAGGTCCCAGGTTGTAAATTAAATACCGAGCAAAAATTAGTCATCGCAGAGCGATTGGATGTTTTGGGAGTTGATATCATAGAAGCGGGATTTCCTATTTCAAGTCCCGGAGATTTTAAGTCTGTTGTTGAAATTTCTAAATTGGTGAAAAACGCTATTGTTTGTGGACTTACAAGAGCAAATGAAAAAGACATTGATGCTGCTGCCAAGGCGTTAGAATATGCTGTAAAGCCTAGAATTCATACAGGAATTGGCACTTCAGAATCACATATTAAATATAAATTCAAATCAACTCCGGAAAAAATTATTCAACGGGCAAAAGGCGCTGTTAAATATGCAAAAACCTTTGTGGAAGACATTGAATTTTATGCCGAAGATGCAGGCAGAACAGACAATGAGTTTCTTGCAAGAGTATGTGAAGAGGTTATAAAATCTGGTGCTACAGTTTTGAACATTCCTGACACAACCGGTTATTGTTTGCCCGAAGAATACGGAGCTAAAATGAAATATTTAAAAGAAAATGTAAAGGGTATTGAAAATGTAATTCTTTCTTGTCATTGTCATAATGATTTGGGTATGGCTACGGCAAATTCTATTGCTGGCGCTCAAAATGGTGCCCGTCAAATAGAATGCACCATCAACGGGATTGGAGAAAGAGCCGGTAACACCGCCTTAGAAGAAGTTGTCATGGTAATGAAACAACATCCTTACCTTGGATTAAATACCAATATCAATACTAAGTTATTATATAGTACCAGTAAAATGGTTCAACAACATATGGGTATTGTAGTTCAGCCCAATAAAGCTATTATTGGTGACAATGCCTTTGCTCACAGTTCTGGCATTCATCAGGATGGTGTCATAAAAAATAGAGAAACCTATGAAATTATGGATCCTGAAGATGTAGGTGTAAACGAATCATCAATTGTTTTAACAGCTCGGAGTGGGAGGGCTGCATTGGCTTATAGAGCTAAAAATTTAGGATATGAATTGACTAAAATTCAGTTAGATACTGTTTATCCTGTATTTTTGAAGTATGCTGATGTTAAGAAAGAGGTTAAAAATGATGATATACACAAAATATTGGAAACAAGTAAAGTTTTTATAAATAACGTAGAAGCCTAAATTTAGATCCTATGAAATTAAATATAGCTGTTTTACCTGGTGATGGTATCGGACCGGAAGTTATAAATCAAGCTGTAAAAGTATTAAAGGCGATTGCTCAAAAATTTAATCACAAATTTAACTTTACAGAATCCTTTGTTGGAGGAATTGCCATTGATAAAACCGGCAGCCCATTACCCGAGGAAACTTTAAATAATTGTCAAAATTCAGATGCTATTTTATTTGGAACTATAGGGGACCCCAAATACGATGATTTTGAAATAAAGAACAGACCGGAACAAGGTTTACTTAAACTTCGAAAAGAATTGGGTTTATATGCCAATATCAGACCTATTACTGCTTATAAACCTCTAATGCATAAATCTCCCATTAAAGAAAAGGTAATTGTTAATACTGATTTCATTATTTATCGGGAATTGAATAGTGGTATTTATTATGGTGACAAGAATACTTCCGAAGATGGAAAATCAGCTTATGACACCTGCTTTTACCAGGCAGAGGAAATTGATAAAATAGCTCATTTGGCATTTAAAGCAGCGAAGACGCGTCGCAAAAAATTAACCTTGGTTGACAAATCAAATGTTTTGGAAACTTCAAGATTATGGAGAAACAGGGTAAAGAAAGTTGGCCAATCCTATCCTGATGTGAAGATATTTTTTCTACACATTGATAATGCTGCCATGCAATTGATTATCAATCCTCGTAAATTCGATGTGATTTTAACTGAAAATTTATTCGGAGATATATTATCTGATGAAGCAAGTGTTATATCAGGTTCTATCGGATTATCTGCATCAGCTTCTATCGGTGACAATTCAGTTTTATTTGAACCCATACACAGTTCCTATCCTCAATATGCAGGTAAAAATATTGCCAATCCATTGGCCACGATATTGTCAACTGCCATGCTTTTAGAACATTTCAATCTACACGAAGAAGGGGATGCTGTTAGAAATGCTGTTGATCAATCCATTGAATATAATATTACAACACCCGATTTAAATTCAACAAAAAAATATGCGCATACATCTGATGTTGGCGAATTTATATCTGATTACATCATTGATAAAAAAAGTGTGCTTTATCATGTTGAAAATATTGATTTAGGACAGTCTACCATTATCTAATTCTCTTTTTATACGAATTATGCTTGACAAAAAAGATCTTTTGCCAATTATTCAATCTAAAAACAGCATCCGCATAATGAATAATTCATACTCAATTAATTACCTTTGATTTATTAAATTAAAAAGAAATTCTATTCATGAATATTGCCCAAATAATTCAAAAACAAAAAGACTATTTCAAAACTCAGAGAACCAAAAATATTAGCTTTAGAAAGAAATCACTTCAGAATCTAAAAAGTGAAATTCAAAAAAGAGAAGCCGATATAATTGATGCTTTGTACAAGGATTTTAAAAAATCTGAATTTGAAAGCTACGCCTTGGAAATAGGAATCATATTAGCAGAATTAGATCTTGTTATAAAAAAAATTAACGCTTGGTCAAAACCTAAAACAGTTTTACCAACTCTTATAAACTTTCCATCATGGAGTAAAATTTATAAAGATCCATATGGAAGTGTATTGGTCATTGCCCCTTGGAATTACCCTTTTCAACTGGCATTTTCTCCATTAATTGGTGCTGTTGCAGCAGGTAATACGGCAGTTTTAAAACCTTCCGAATTAACTCCTGCTACAAGTAGAATTGTTTCTCAAATTATAGAAAACGTATTTGACCAAAACCATGTATGTTCTATTGAAGGAGATGTCAGTGTATCCCAAAAATTATTAGAGCAACGTTGGGATTATATTTTCTTTACAGGAAGTGTTGGTGTTGGCAAAATTGTTGCCAAGGCAGCTGCAAATTTTCTTACTCCCACAACACTTGAATTAGGTGGTAAAAGCCCTTGTATTATTGATGAAACTGCAAATTTAAAAATTGCTGCCAGAAGAGTGGTTTGGGGTAAATTTATCAATGGAGGACAAACATGCATTGCTCCGGATTATTTGCTAATTCATAAAAAAGTTAAGGAAGAGTTTCTCAAAAATTTTGAACAAGAGATTGAAAATTTTTATGGATCCAATCCGCAAAATTCAAAAGATTTCCCCAGAATTATCAATACTCGAAATTTTAATCGACTAAAATCAATGCTCGAAAATGAGAATATCTTAATTGGTGGAAAATTAGATGCTAATGATTTATATATTGCTCCAACCTTAGTTAATGATTCAAGTTTAGATAGTAAGGTTATGAAAGATGAAATTTTCGGCCCTATCTTGCCTGTATTAACCTACGGCTCGGAAGATGAAATTGATCCAATAATTTCTCATTATGAAAAACCTCTGTCTTTTTATATATTTTCAAACAATAAAAACTTTTCTAAAAAATTGATTGAACTATATTCATTTGGAGGAGGCGTTATCAATGATACAATTGTGCATTTTGCAAACCATAGATTACCCTTTGGTGGTGTTGGTCACAGTGGTGATGGGGCCTATCATGGCAAACTATCATTTGATACTTTTACTCATGATAAAAGTGTGACAAAAAGATTCAACTGGTTGGATTTACCCGTTAAATATGCACCATATGATGGAAAATTAAAAACTGTCAAATTTCTTTTAAAATACTTTTCCTAATCTATGAATGAACAATCAAAATCATTTGATGTAGTTGTTAATAAAAGGAGATCTGTACGAATTTATGATCCCAATAAACATATAGATTCTGAAAATGTAAAAAAATGCTTGGAGCAAGCTACTCTGGCGCCTAATAGCAGCAATATGCAATTGTGGGAATTTCATCATATCATCAATCCTGAATTATTAAAAAAAATATCCAAATACTGTTTTAATCAGAGCTCTGCCAAAACTGCCCAGCAAATGGTTGTAGTTGTTGTTCGAAAGGATTTGTGGAGAGGCAGAGCCCAAGCCAATTTAACACACATCAATAAAGTTGCAGGGGGTAAAGACCCCAAAGATTATAACAGAAGAGAAAAATTTGCCAACACTTATTATACAAAAATAATGCCCCTTACCTATTTTGATTTTCTAGGCATATTTGGTTGGATTAAATATATAGCTTATTGGTGTATTGGTCTTTTCAGACCTATTTACCGGCAAGCTCGGAACAGTGATATGCGAATTGTGGCACACAAAAGCGCCGGGCTGGCTGCACAAACTTTTATGTTGGCTATGACCAATATAGG
>JAUXGV010000182.1 GCA_030621915.1 Flavobacteriaceae bacterium | reverse complement strand
GAATAATGATTGGAATAGTATTTGAGATCATCGACATATTGAAACCAAGATAGGCCATGATGCCCAAAGTCCAAATAATTGTGAGAACAGCACTTAAAAGGGGTAGAATAACTCCGCTGATGGATCGGAAACTAATAAATAAAACAATGGCTATTAACAAAAAAGCAATCGGCAACAAGCGAGTTAGATCTTTCTTCATCAGCTCTGCTATATAAGTTACCAGCATTGGTGATCCAATGTAATAAATCTTTTCAGGCAGTTGAAGTGCCTGAGTTTTGTCGATTACATCTTTGGCAACTTTATTAATATCGGCATCATTTTGAAGATTAAATATGATGAGCGTTGAGGTTTCATCATCTGATACGATGGAACCTTTATACATTTGATTTGAATTGATATTTTCCTTTAATAATTGAAATTCTTCCGTACTCTGTGGAATTTCATATTCATCGACCAACTGGCCAATTTCAATACCATCATCACCACCTTTGATATTTATAATATTGGTAAGACTTGAAACTGATGAGATTCCTTCAATGTTAGCAACCGTATCAGTTATTGTTCTTACGTGTTCTATAACTTTTGTTTGATAAATATTATCGGTTTCAAGAATAATGACACCAATATTGTTGCCTCCAAATTTAGTGGTGATCTCTTTTAATAGTGTGGCATCCTTATCTGTCTCCGGAAGAGATTTAAGGACGTCAGCATCAATTTGAAGTTTGGAAAGTTGAAAACCAAAGAAAACAGTTAATACAGTAACCAAAAACACAATCAGCCAACGAGCTGTCAATATTTTATCGGAAAGCTTTTCTAAACTCAACTATATAAGAATTTTAAATGAAGCTAATTTAGTGTATTTCTTATTTAAAATAAACAGAAGCATTTTAATTTCGAAACAATTCAATTTTATTTCTTCTCAAATCCTTCAAATCACCTCAATAAGTCTAATGTCTGATTCAAGGAATAATTGACTAATTCGTCTCATAAAAAAGTCTCTCTTGAGTTGCTTACTTCACAAATTAAATAACGTTATCTCTATCCTTTTTTAGATTCTTTTACTGCATGGTCACAAGCTCTTGCAGTTAGCGCCATATAAGTTAGAGAAGGATTTTGTGTTCCTGTGGAGGTCATACAGGCGCCATCAGTTATATAAACATTTTTACAAGCATGCAGTTGATTCCATTTATTGAGGAGCGAGGTTTTTGGGTCTTTACCCATTCTTACTCCTCCCATTTCATGAATATCCAATCCGGGGGCCTGTTTGGTGTCTCTTGTTTTAATATTTGTAAAGCCTGCTTTTTCGTACATTTCTGTAAGTTGTTCGAAGAAATCCTGGATCATTTTTTCATCGTTATCATCATAATCCAAATCAATTTTGAGAAGAGGTATTCCCCATTCATCCACTTTATTTTTATCCAGAGAAAGTGTACTTTCCTTTTTGGGAATAGTTTCTCCCATCATGTGCGAACCTACCCCCCAATTACCAAATTCAGGATTTAGGATTCCATCTTTCAAATCTTGACCAATACCAGTATAATCCTGATTTATTGATCTCCATGCTCCAAATCCGGCTGCATAACCTCTTAAGAAATCGGTTTCCTGTTTCTTAACATTTCTAAATCTTGGAATATACCCTGAAGTTGGCCTCCTCCCGGAAGTAAAGTTATCAGGGAAACCATCAAATTCAGCTCTTATTTTCCCCCTGTAATTATGAAATGCTATGTATTTGCCAAGGTATCCATTATCATTACCCAATCCATTGGGAAATCGATTGGATTTTGAATTTAATAAAATCAAATTTGTATTAAAGGCACTGGCATTTACGAAAATAATAGGGGCATAATATGTTACAGTTTCCTTTGTATGAGTATCAATAACCAAAACTCCTGTGGCTTTTTCTTTTTTATCATCATAGATTATTGAGTGAACTACTGAATTGTTGATCAGAGTCATATTACCTGTTTTCAAAGCCCAGGGAATGGTACTTGAATTACTGGAGAAATATCCCCCAAATGGACATCCTCTTTGGCAAAGATTCCGGTATTGACAATTAGCTCTCCCCTGTTGAGAAAATATATCCCGACTTTCTGTAATATGTGCACATCTGGCACTGATTACATGTCTTGAATTGTTGTAATTTTTTTTAACTGATTTTGAAAAATGATCTTCAATACAATTCAGTCCCATACTTGGCAAGAATTCACCGTCAGGCAATTCAGCCAATCCATCCTTATTACCTGCAATACCTACAAATTTTTCCACATAACTATACCATGGGGCAATATCTTTATATCGAATGGGCCAATCAACCGCAAATCCATCCCTTGCAGGTCCCTCAAAGTCGTAATCTCCAATTCGTTGAGTTTGTCTTGCCCAAAGTAACGATTTACCTCCTGTTTGATATCCTCTGATCCAATCAAAAGGTTTTTCTTGAGTGTAGGGGTGTTCCTTATCCTTTACTACAAAATGAGCGGCATCTTCTTTAAAAATATACGACTTGCTAGCTATGGGATTTTCCTCTTGAATATCTTCGGTTATCTGACCTCTGTGTTCAAATTCCCATGGATTCATATTTGTTGTTGGATAATCAATATTGTGTTTCACATCTCTACCTCGCTCTATTACCAAGGTTTTGAGACCTTTTTCTGAAAACTCTTTTGCGGCCCAACCACCACTCATTCCAGAACCTATAACTATAGCATCAAATGTTCTTTCCTGATTACTGTCGATATTAAAATTAGGCATTTACGTTAATTTTTTTTAATTCATCAATCGTTTCACATAAACCATAGCTGCCCGGAACTAATTTATAGGGCATAATTTTTGTCATCATAAATTCTGATTGTTTGTACCCCAAAATTGTATAGTATTTACTGGTATTTAGAAAAATTTTAAGATCACTTGTTTCTTTAGAACTTATCTCATTCTCTGTATCAGTTTTCAATGCAAACATCTCTTTTAGAATCAATTCTCTCTTGTCTGAAGTTAATTTATCAAAGGCTCTGTTTTGAGTTTCTTTAACCTTAGCATCAAATAAGTTTAACCCATTGATAAATGAATTTTGTTTTTCCGATTCCAAACAATCATCAACCATAACCCAAACAAAATTAGAAACTTTCAAAGACTTAGCTCCTGGAATATCTCCTTCAGGGATAAAGGCTGAAACAATGGAGTCAACAAGTTTTTCCTGCTTTATCGTTATTTGAAGTTTGTTGAGAACAATAGAAACCTTTTCATCTGAAAAGTCACAAGATGGTAAAAATATCATACCCCCTGTAAAAAGGCCCAAATTTTTAATGGCATTACGTCTATTCATGTTTTAATTATTTTAAATCAGATATAAATATTGCTATACAAATACGAGATTTATTTCAAATTTATATGAAAGGGAAGAATATTAGCAGGCACACCTTATATCACATATCCGCGTAAATATATTGAAAATTAGGAATAAAATAGAACTTCGATTAATTTTTAAGCATTTAATATAAAAAATGGCATTGTATTAACAATGCGTAATATTTTATTAAAGTTTTCTTGTAAATTATGAATTGTCATTTTTCGTTCAACAGTTTTTTGAAAACTGCCTGTTTTCTGTGCTATAATTGTGATTTAAGAAACCACAGTATTGTTATTTAAGATCAACTGAACCGTATACTTTTGATGTTCCATCGTAAAACAAGGCAATCATATCTTTAAAATAATTCCAACTGGCTAGAGGTATTTGGATTTATTTTATTTGCGATCAAATTGTTAGTATATGGAAATTTAAACTTTTGATAATCTTCTCCTTGCAACCAATTTTGTTCATCATCACTTTTTAAAATAACGGGCATTCGTTGTTTGGTATTGTGAATTTCACTCATCAATTCATTAGCTTGAGTTGTAATCATTGAAAATGAACTTATTTTATGGCCATCAAAATCAATCCATTCTGTAAAGATTCCGGCAAAGGTAAATAGTTGATCGTTTTCCAGAGTTATTAAATACTTTTGCTTTCTAGATCCACTTTTGGTCAACCATTGCCACTCATAAAAGCCATCGCCAATAATAAGACACCGGTTGTGAATAACACCTTTAAAAGATTTTTTTTCATCTAAAGTTTCAATTCTTGCATTTAAAGTGAATTTTCTAATAGAATTATCCTGTGACCATGAGGGAATCAAGCCCCAATTGAACATTTGAACCTTGTTTTTATGTTGATTGGTAATAATGGGGGTTTTGGGAAAATCGAAAGCGGAATATAATTCAATTGAATCTAATTCTTCAACCTCACCCACATCTACCTGAAATCTTTTTTGAATTTCTTCCTTCTTTTTAATCAATCTGGTTTGATAACACATGATAACTTTGATTTGAATTGGCAAATTCCTGAGTTAAGATTTTAATGTTATCTTCATTTTTATCGAGATATACATTTAAAATTCGATTCACATCCTTATTGTCGTTTTGAGCTTGTATGGTTTCAAGATAATCAGTCATTGAGTTAATTTCTTTTTTCTTTGGCAGATAACCAAATCCTTTATAAAACCCTTCTAATACCAAAATAAATGCATATTCGTTTTCAGTTCTTCCATTTTCCTTAATTACAAAGTTTTTAGAATTGAATCGAACCGAAGCTATCGCTTTTTGAACTCTATTATTATAAGATTTAATATCTTCTTCCTTGCGACAAATTCCTTTACACTTTTTAATTTGATAGTGAAAACAACTTTCAACATTGGTCTGTAAATGACAATATTTCGGACATAATTCAAAATCCTCACACAAACGCTCCATAAAAACCCGGCATTCGGTTGTATTATAAAATTTGATAATAGGGTTTCTAATCAGTTTTACCTTATTGGATGCCAAATGAATGATTCCATTCCTGTCTTCATAACTAAACATTCCAATACTTTCATTTGTCCTTCGTTGAGACCGATTGTATTTAGGGTATAACCGCTTTATTTCGGCCGATTCAAACAATAGAGCAACCAATTCACTTCCAGTTTCCGTGAATGAAATATCCGCAGTTTCCATACACATGACAGTCTCTTTTTTTGCCTTGTCATAAAAGTGACTCAACACTCTTTGCTTGATATTATTTGCTTTTCCTACATAAATAATATCCTTTTTTTCATTCTTAAAATAGTAAACACCTTCTTTAATTGAAAGGTCATCAAATATTTTTTTTGATAGAAGGGGTGGGAGGGTAGCTTCCCTGGATCGAGGGTTTAAAAAGGATTCGAAAACATCATGATTGTCTAATTTCAATAATTTCTCAAATAAAATAACAGTAGCTTCGGCATCTCCCCTCGCTCTATGTCGATCTATAATTGAAATATTTTGAGTGGCACAAAGGGCACCCAAACTATATGATTTTAATCCGGGAATTAATTTCCTTGACAAACGAACTGTACAAAGTTTTTTACGTTTAAAATTGGCACCTAATGCTTTGAATTCTTTTTGGATGATATTATAATCAAAATTCACACTGTGAGCTACAAATATGGTGTCTTTAGTTATTTCGTAAATTCTTTTAGCAATTTCATAAAATTTTGGTGAATCACGAACCATATAATTATTGATGCCTGTTAAACTTGTAATAAAAGGGGGTATGTTAGATTCAGGATTTATCAAAGTTGTATACTCGTCAATTACCTTTTCTCCATCATGAATAAATATGGATATTTCAGTTATCTTGGTTCCTCCTGTGGTTTCTATATCTACAATGGAATACATATATTCTCTAAATAGTTAAAAGTGATGTTTTAAGAAAAAAAATCAATTGTTTAAAGATATAAAGAAATAGTAAGCGGTATTTTAAATTTCATTAAATTTAAC
>JAUXGV010000248.1 GCA_030621915.1 Flavobacteriaceae bacterium | reverse complement strand
TTTAACATCGTTGGATAAGAAATTAGCATATCGAACTTTAGATGGGTATTTGGGGGAGGGTCATTGGCAATTCCGACAATATTTAATAAAATTGATCCATTTGATGCGGGTATTTCAATAGTTTCTCCAATAACATTGGTTTTGTTGAAAAAGGTTAATGCAATCGATTTGCTAATGACAGCTTCATTAGGTCGTTTAAATATATTCTTTGTAGGCCCATGAATTAAGGGGTAAGTAAACATGGAAAAAAATGAACTATCTACGGCATATAATTTTTCCAAAACAAAATTTCGCTCGCCAATAGTTATATTTACAGAAGGTTCTCCAACAGGATATGCTCTGGTATAATTAATGACTTCAGATAATTCATCGTAAATTCTGAGGCCAAGCGGAGGATTCGTTTCACAATCTTGTGCTACAACTGTTTCGCCATCCATATAATCAGTAGTAAGTCTTACCAATTGCTCCTTATTTACATGTCCGTCTTCATAACTCAGCTCAAAGCGAGCATATTGAATGATTAATAAGGCAATGGCAAAACCAGTGGCTAAGCCTAACAAATTGATAAAGGTGAAACTCTTATTCTTAATTAAATTCCTCCAAGCTATTTTAAAATAGTTTCTAATCATTTTTAACGGTGTACTACAAGTTTTATATTTTTATACTGTTTTGACTGTCATTTTCGTGCCAGAGTATATAGTATTAAAACACAGCATGTTATATACTCATCATTTGAGCCCAGTGTGCGTTTTTGATACAATAGTGTCCGATTTGATTACACATATTAGCGTTTCGGCTATGGTTAGTACTGAAATTGAAAGTAATTAATTTCCGACTGATAACTTAGCCATAACTTTTTATTTTGTTTTATTTTCTCATTTACAAAGACAAATTTTTCACATTTTCCTGTAGGTTAATCTAAAAGATTTGGCGGATTTGGTTTAAAGCTATAAACTTTAAGTTAAACGCCAAAACCCGTATTGATTATAGGTTTTGTTATCTTCTGTAGCGAAATGTTTGAGTAAGCATGTAGGTTCGAGATTCCCATTTTTCTTCTTCTAAGTAAAGTCTCACGTAACGGTTGGGTTTGAGTGAAGTCTATCTGCGCAAACTAACTATTTCTGTTCTAGTGAAAAGTCATTTTGCTGTAATTAGTTAAAAATTGTAATAATAAATTGTCATATTTAGAAAACTTTGGTAACTAAAATAGTAAAGAGAGGCGTTACAATGAAAAAAGAAGTTAAAACAATATTTCTTAGTGCTCTAGAACATAATCAGGAGAAGTTATATAGAATTTGCTCAATTTATTCCGTGAATGATGAAGACGCTAAAGACCTTTTTCAAGAGGTTTTGGTTCATGTTTGGAGGTCAATGAACACATTTAAGGGCAATTCGTCTATTGGTACTTGGATGTTTAGGGTTGCCTTAAATGTTTGCCTTCGGTTTAAATCTAAACACATCAAGAGTCAAAATCGGTTTATAAGATTAGATAGTATCACTATTGCCAATTTTGGGTCGGAAGAAAATAGCGAAGAGCAAAATAAAAAACTAAATGCTCTAAGAAAGTGTGTCAAAAAGCTGAATGAAGGTGAAAAGGCGATAGTCGCTCTTTACTTGGAAGGACTGGTCTACAGGGAAATTTCAAGTATTCTGGGATTATCTGAAAACCACATAGCTGTAAAAGTCAAGCGAATTAAGTCAAAATTGTTTAACTGTATAAATGAAATATTATGATAGAGGATGAATTGATTAAAATCTGGCAATCGTCCAGTAGTCAGGAGCGTATAAAATTTGACAAATCAAAATTGATGATAGAATTGCAATCAAGTTTAGGGCGGTTACATAGATGGTGGAAATATCTAGAACTTGTTGAGGTGATTTCTGCAACTATTGGTATTCTGTCATTTGTTTTCATAGCTTATTGGGTTCCTTTTACTTCTTCGAAAATTGCATCGGTATTAATAATTATCTGGTTAGTTAATCTCTTAATTCGCTTACTTGGTATAAAAAAGTTTAAACCAAGTGATTTGGAAGAGAATTACCTTAAATATCTTAAAAAGTACAGAGAATATCTTGAAATCCAAAAGAACCTGCTTGAAAGCTACAATTACTGGGGGGCAATACCTATGTATCCAATATTTTTTCTCTTTTTAGTGGGGCCTTGGGAAATAACTTCAAAACGCTATTTGATAATTATAATTTATTTGGCTATGGTAGTTATGCAGATTTATGGTTACTTTTTAAACAAGAGAAGGGTGAAAACTGAAATTAATCCAAGAATAGAGAGAGTTGATGAATTGATAAAAGAGTTAAATGGGTAACACTAGCAAAGATTTTTTTGAGCTATTGAAGATAACTTGAATTCTAAAATCATTTTTACTCATTTCTTAAATTATGAATTGGATTCAAATTGGCTGCTTTAAAAGTTAAAATTCCGATGAGAATGAATATAATACTTGCCAGTCCAAAAAAGGAGTACATAAAGGGTAAAGCAGTAATTTGAACGCTATAAACATAATTATTTAGCCAATCCTGCATGATATAATAACAAATAGGAAAAGCAATAACACTACCAATTACAATGGTTGTCAAAAACTCATGCAAGAATAAAATGATGATTATAATAGAAGAAGCTCCAATTACCTTCCGAATTCCAATTTCTTTGATTCTATTGTGAACACTTAATGAAACCAAACCGATTACCCCTAACAAAACAATTATTAAAGCCAAAATTGCTGCGTAAAAAACAGCATTTTTTAATTGTAATTCTGACTCATATATTTGAATAAGATTGTCATCCATAAATTGATACTCGAAAGGCGATCCATTCAATAAATTTGACCATTTTATTTGAATTTTTTCAAGGCTACCATTGATATTTGACGGATGTAGTCTAAAATTGAGATATCGATATATTTCATTGGCTTCAACATGAAATAAAATCATGGGTTCGATTTGCCGATGCATAGAGTTAAAATGAAAATTTTT
>JAUXGV010000144.1 GCA_030621915.1 Flavobacteriaceae bacterium | reverse complement strand
GAAGGTTATATTCGTTTTTCACTATGTGTTAATGAAGATAAAATTTTAGAGGTTTTAAAAAGAATTTCAAAAAGTAAATCGTTATGAATAAAATCGCAGTGATTGGGTTAGGACTTATTGGAGGCTCTTTAGCTTTAGAGTTGAAGAAAGTAACTTGGGCCACAATCTATGGAGTTGATAATAATCCAGCTCATTTACAAAAAGCTTTAGATCTTGGGATTATTTATGAAAAAGCAAGTATAGAAATAGTTAAGGAAGTTGATATTGTTATCATTGCTGTTCCTGTAAATTTTATTCCAAAATTGACCCTTGAAATTTTAGATTTAATCAATGATAATACGTTGGTTTTTGATGTTGGTTCAACCAAAAACGAAGTATGTAAAGCTGTCAAGTATCATTCTAAAAGAAAAAACTTTGTAGCTCTACATCCAATTTCAGGAACAGAATTTTCTGGGCCTGAATCGGCAATTTATGATTTGTTTACTAATAAAGTAAATATTATTTGTGAGCAAAAATTAAGTAGTAAAGAAATGATTAACCGTGTTGCTACCTTATTCGAAAAAATAAAAATGCGAAATGTATTTATGGATTCAGCCGAACAACACGACAAACATATTGCCTATGTTTCCCATCTTTCTCATATTAGTTCATTTATGCTCGGAAAAACCGTTTTAGAAATTGAAAAGGATGAAGAAAGTATATTTGATATGGCTGGTAGTGGATTTGAATCCACTGTTAGATTGGCCAAAAGTAATCCTGAAACATGGACCCCTATTTTTCTTCAAAACAAAGAAAACATATTAAAATCATTAAACGAGTATATAAAAAATTTAAATCAATTTAAAGAAATATTAACAAAAGAATCCGCTGAAGATGTTCATGAAATTATGCAAAATACAAATAGAATCAAGAGTGTTTTAGCTGGAATTAAAAATCAATAAAAAAATGGAATCAACAAATTTTTCAACATGGTTGGATGAAATGAAATTATCACATCCACTTGTAATTGCAGGACCTTGTAGTGCAGAAACTGAAGAGCAAGTTATGGAAATTGCTCATGAATTAAAAAATACCGATGCAACTGTATTTAGAGCGGGCATATGGAAGCCAAGAACACGTCCTGGTACTTTTGAAGGCACCGGAGCTAAAGCACTACCATGGTTACAAAGGGTTAAAAAAGAAACCGGAATGTTAACTGCCGTTGAAATTGCAAACGCTCAACATGCAAAAATTGCCTTAGAATTCGATGTTGATATTTTATGGCTTGGTGCACGTACTACTGTAAATCCTTTTGCCGTGCAAGAAATTGCAGAAGCAATACAAGGGACGGAAAAAATTGTATTGGTAAAAAACCCTATAAATCCAGATTTGGAATTATGGATTGGAGCCATTGAGCGATTATATAAGATGGGAGTAAAAAATATCGGAGCCATTCATAGGGGGTTTTCATCCTTTAGAAAATCGAAATATCGAAATATTCCGAGCTGGCAAATTCCTATTGATTTAAAAGCCAAATACCCAACATTACCTATTATTAATGATCCTTCCCATATCTGTGGAAATAGAGAGGGCATATTTGATGTATCACAAACCGCTTTAGATCTTAAATTAAATGGATTAATGATTGAAACCCATTGTAATCCGGATGAGGCCTGGAGTGATGCCAAACAGCAAATAAAACCTGCTAAATTGGTTGAAATAATGGATGAACTAAAAGTGAGAAAAGCCAGATTCGTTCAAGAAGAATCGGTTTCTAAATTAAATGCACTACGTAAAGAAATAAATGCAAAAGATGATCAGTTATTAGAAACATTATCTGAAAGAATGCTCCTTGTCGAAAATATTGGTAAAGCCAAAAAAGAGAGTAATGTAGCTGTATTACAAAATACACGTTGGCAAGAAATTTTACAAAAAGTAACTGATAAAGGAGAAGAACAGGGTTTATCCAAATTGTTTATTGAAAAAATATTTAAAGCCATACATCAGGAATCAATTGCTCATCAAGAAAAGATAATTAATGGCTGATCTCAGATATAAAATTAAAGTTTCATAAACTTTGTTTTATATTTGTATGAGTCAATAATTTTTATCTATAAACCCATGACAAATAAATACATTTTTTGCATGAAATGGGGTACCTTATATGGTGCTGAGTACGTGAACAGACTATATTCTATGGTTCTTAAAAATTTGTCGTACGATTTTAAAATGGTTTGTTTTACAGATGATGTAAATGGAATTATTGATGAAGTGAAATGTTTTCCAATACCGGAAATGGACTTACCTTCAAATCTACCGGAACGAATGTGGAAAAAATTAACCACTATGAAGTCTGATTTATATGGATTAGAAGGACAGGCTCTTTTTTTAGATCTGGATATCGTGATTGTTGACAATATTGATTGCTTTTTTGATGTTGATGGAGAGTTTAGAATAATCAAAGATCACGGATGGAAAACTTGGAGAATTACTGGAAATTCATCTGTTTATAGATTTGATATCGGAAAACACGGCTATGTATTTGAAGAATTCATTGCGCATTTTGATGCAATTAAAAAACGCCATCGAAACGAGCAGGAATATTTGACGCAAGCCATTTATGACAAGGGAAAACTTCAATATTGGGACAAGCAATGGTGTCCGAGTTATAAATATGATTGTAATTCAAGCTTTCCCCTCGCCGTTTGGAAAAAACCCTTCATACCAAAAGGTGCTAAAATAATTATTTTTCATGGAGAAATTAATCCTCACAAAGCAATCTTGGGTGGAAGGGGAAAATGGTATAGATATGTGCGGGCTGCACCTTGGGTTGCTGAATATTGGCAATAATATATTTGTTCTAATAAAAAATTATAATTTGTAAAAAGCTTCTTTCGGGAAGCTTTTTTTATGAATTCCTTAATTGAAATTTATATGGGTTAATTATGGCATAATTTGTAAACAATTATCTTTACATAAAATATCCTCAAATATGAAAGTCCATAATTTAGAAAATAATAACTCTGTTTTAAACAATTTTATATCTGAAATAAGAAACTTAAATACGCAAAAAGATTCAATGCGCTTTAGAAGAAATATTGAAAGAATTGGTGAAATATTAAGTTACGAATTAAGTAAGCAATTAATCTATTCTTATAAAAATGTTGTGAGTCCTTTAGGCGTTAAAAAAATGTCAATCAGAAATAATGATCTGGTATTATGTTCTATTCTAAGAGCAGGTATCCCTTTACATCAAGGCATATTAAATTATTTTGACAATATTGAAAATGCTTTTATATCGGCGTATCGTAAACGTTCTTCGGGAGATGATTTTGAAATTATCGTTGAATATTTAGCGTCGCCATCTTTGGATCAAAAAGTTTTAATATTGGCAGATCCAATGCTAGCTACTGGCAGCTCCCTTGTGGCCGTTTATGATACTCTAAAAAAGCTAGGAAATATTAAACAAATTCATATTGTTTCAGTAATTGCTGCGACTGAAGGAATTGAATTTATAAGCAAACATTTTCCAGAAAAAACCGAATTATGGATAGCTACTATGGATTATAAATTAGACAAGAAAGGGTATATTATTCCGGGTTTGGGAGATGCAGGAGATTTAGCCTATGGTGTTAAATTATAGCATTTTAAACCATATAAACGCTAAAGTATAACAATAAAAATAAGTATAAAAAGACCTCCTTTAACCAATATTTTTGAATGTCTTGAAAATAATTTGCAAATAAAATACACAAGGGAAAGAATAGAAAACTTAGTTCCGATCCATTTTTTAAAGGTGCAATTAATACCATTATAAATGACAATCCCGTTTGAAAAATTAAAACGATCCAAGTTGCTTTAAAATCTTGACTAGATAATAAAGATTTTTTTGTTGTTGAAAATATTGAAACTAATGTAAAAATTATGATTAATAATATTGGGTAGATATTTTCTACTAATAAATAATGGTTAACATCAAAACTAAAATCTAGTTTCCAGAAATCTCCAAAAATATTTAATTTATCCACTGCCAATAAATAAACATAAAGCATAAAGACAGGTGTAATAAACCCAATAACGGGAATAATTAAATTACTTCGACTACTTTTATTAAACAAAAAAATTGCGCAATAAAGAAGAATTAAATATACAAAACTCCAATCATAAAAAATACTTGCAATACTAATCCAAAGCGAACTATCGAATATTTTTTCCTTGGTGTTAAAAGGTGTTCTTAAACTGTATATCTTTCTGAATGAAAGTAATAGAAAAAAATTGGCTGTTAACATCTGGGTATTCTCAAATGAATAGGGATAAAATCCACATAAAAGAATATAAAACCATAATGCATATGAATTATCCTTTGTAAGCGCATTTTTTCTAATAACAAAATCCAAAACAAAAAGCATAAATACTACCAACAACAGATAGAAGCTTTTTTTAATAAAATTATTTAGAGATAAATCTCCGGAAAAAACAAATATTGAAGAAATTAAATAAACTACAAACATCATACATGATAAAACCAAAAAATTAATTGGTTTAGTTTTGTTAAAAAAATTTGTTATCATAATGATATTTTTTACTTTTGCTATCCAAATATTAGTTTGAAATTTGAATAAATCAAGTTTAGGCTAATGTAAAAAACTTTAGGTCATAAGCCCAAAAGTTTTGGTGATTTTAAATTTACTTATATGATTGCAAATAATATTTTCAGAGCTATTGCTGATTTTTGTACTAATGTTTTGTTCGCTCCATACCAGGCATTTCGATTTACCGATGGATGGTGGAGTTCTAATATGCTAAATGTTATATTTATTAGTATTGGAATGGTATTGTTTTTATATTGGCTAGTTCAATTACAAAAATTTAAAAAGTCTAGTACCGAATAATTCTTACCCGGAAAATCTAAATAAAAGTGGGAAGTAAAAACAAGCTCAAGAGGTTTCATGAAAATGAAACATTTAAAAATGTTGTTCAACCTACTCGAGAAGAAGTAATCTCTGGTTATAAATTAAAAGGTAATTGGCATTCCTTTTTTAAAAACAGTAACCCTATTGTTGTTGAACTTGGTTGTGGCAAGGGTGAATATACAATTTCTCTTGCTGAGAAATACCCTGATAAAAACTTTATTGGTATTGATATTAAAGGCGCGCGTTTTTGGCGTGGTGCCAAAACTTCATTGGAGAATAATTTAAACAATGTAGCTTTTTTAAGAACACAAATTGAACTGATGGAATATTGTTTTTCTTTCAACGAAATTTCGGAAATTTGGATTACTTTCCCAGATCCACAAATAAAATACAAACGAACCAAACATAGATTGGTTAATGAAGAGTTTTTAAAAAAATACCAAAATGTTTTATCTAAAAACGGAATAATTCATTTAAAAACAGATAGTGAATTTCTGCATGGATATGTATTGGGCATGTTACATGAAGGTAAACATCAGATTTTATACGCCAATCACGATATTTATAATAGTTCAAGCCCTCCTGTTGAAGCAATTTCTATTCAAACTTTTTATGAAAAACAATATTTAAAACAGAATAAACCTATTACTTACATTAAATTTATTACCAAATACAATTAGTTATGTCAGCAACTGGATTTTTTGAAAAAGTATATGAAATAGCTAGACTAATACCCGTTGGCAGAGTAACTTCTTATGGTGCAATTGCTAAATTTCTTGGTACACCAAAATCTGCTAGGATGGTTGGCTGGGCATTGAACGCATCCAAAAATGATAATACTGTTCCAGCGCATCGGGTAGTAAATAAGAAAGGGTTGTTATCTGGAAAAATACATTTTCAGGGCACTAATTTGATGCAGCAACTACTTGAAAATGAAAATGTTAAAATTGTAAATAATCAGATAATTGATTTTGACAAAGTGTTTTGGGATCCATTTATTGAGTTAGGAAAACAATAATATTTAGATTTTTGAGTTTTTTGATTTAAAATGAGTTGATTAAACATATTCTTTTTTATATTTGTAAAACCATGTTAATAACTTGAATCAAAATCATGAGGAAACTTTTACCGCAAATTACAGTACTAATATTGTTCTTGATTAATACTGTAATATATTCACAATCAAACGTTAGTCATGAAGTTGGAGTAAGTTTTGGAGTGGCTTCATTTCAAACAGATTTTGGTGAAAGTGGAGATTTTCCTAGTGCGAATCAATCTTCATTTGCCTATGGAATTGCGCATTATTTGAAATTTTTCGGCTCCCAATATAGTTGGAGGTCTGGAGGAGGTTATTTTTCTTCACATTTTAAATTAAAAACAGAATTTAATTATTCCTATAATACCAGCATTAAACATGAAGGTAGATATATAAATAATGAACAATTACAAGCGATGACAGGGGAAATCAAGATGTACAATATTGGTACAAACCTTGAATTTTATTTTATGGAATTGGAAGACTATGCTTCATTTTATGGCAGGGAAAATTCATTGAATCCTTTTATCAGTGCCGGATTACATTTTACAGCTTACGATCCCGATATTTTTGTAAATGGTGTTTCTTTAGAAGGTCAGCAAGAACCCTATACTGCATTAATCGATAAATGGCAGGAAGATTCAATTTTTTTGGATCCAAGTAATACCTTTGGAGTGTCAGTTGGAGCTGGATTAAGATTAGGCTTAGAGGCTGTTGATTTGGTTTTAGATGCAAGATGGCAACATTTCTTTTCTGATGATATTGATGGTTTAAATGCACTTAATGACTCGGCTAATAAAAGAGACGATACAATGGTTATAGTTAATCTTGGCATCGTTTATGTATTTGGAAAAACTGATTAAAACCATTCTTTAATAAATTTCACACTTTTTTACTCATACTCTTGGTACAAAAAATCATTATATGGGAATCGGGTAATATGAATTTCTTTCACTTTCTCAAAAACCATCGATTTAAAATCCTCCAAATTTTCCTTTTTTAAGGCTGAAATAAAAATACAATCATTATTTAATTTTGAAATCCAGGTTCTCTCCCATTCTTTGAGACTGTAATGGGCTTTTGTTTTTTCAGTCGTTAAATCATCATCATCAATGGTTTCATATTTGAAATTATCAATTTTATTGAATACCATTAACATTGGTTTTGCATTCACCTTTTTATTTACAGGACTTATATCGTCCAAAATTTTATTTACAGATTCAATATGATCCTCAAAATTTGAATGTGAAATATCAACCACATGTAATAATAAATCGGCTTCCCTAACCTCATCCAAAGTAGATTTAAAAGACTCTATCAATTGAGTAGGTAATTTTCTAATAAAACCAACTGTATCTGTGAGCAAAAAAGGAATATTTTTTATAACCACTTTTCTAACTGTGGTATCTAGTGTAGCAAATAATTTATTTTCGGCAAAAACATCACTTTTACTGACTACATTCATGAGTGTTGATTTTCCAACGTTGGTATATCCCACCAAAGCAACACGAACCATTTTGCCTCTATTTTTGCGCTGAACCGCCATTTGCTTATCTATGTTCTTGAGTTTTTTTCTCAATAAAGATATTTTGTCTCGAATTATTCTTCGATCAGTTTCAATTTCAGTTTCTCCAGGTCCACGTAACCCTATTCCCCCTTTTTGTCTTTCAAGGTGAGTCCATAATCTTGTTAATCGAGGTAAAAGATATTGGCATTGAGCCAGTTCAACCTGAGTTCTGGCATAGGATGTCTGAGCCCTTTGTGCAAAAATATCTAATATTAAATTAGTTCTATCCAATATCTTACATTCTAAAACCTTCTCAATATTCCTGAGCTGGGAAGGATTTAGCTCATCATCAAAAATAACTGATTCGATTCCATTTTTATTTATGAACTCCTTCACTTCTTCTAATTTACCCTTTCCTAAAAAAGTTTTAGGATTGGGGAAATCTAGCTTTTGAACAAACCTTTTTACGGCTTTCCCACCTGCTGTG
>JAUXGV010000245.1 GCA_030621915.1 Flavobacteriaceae bacterium | reverse complement strand
TGTCAATATCATAATTCTATTTACCTGACAATATTTTCTTTTGATTGTTGGCCCAACTTTTCAATAAATCAGATTCTTCTTTCGTTAATTTTTTTTCAGGATGCTTTTTTAAATATTTCTCCGGAGGCATTTTATTCTCATCCAATTTTTTTGTTATTTTTCCAAGCTTCTTACCTGCTTTACCTTGTGAATAATCTCCGTTAGAAAATTTATCAAAATTCAATTTTGATTTGCTTTTAAAATTTTTGGCTTCCGTGTTGTGGCAAGTCATACATTTATTATCAAGTATAGTTTGAACCTCTTCGGGAAATTCAATATTATCGACATTGATAATAGCTTGATAGTCAGATTTGACACTAAAAGAAAGCATCATATATGAAAATGTAATAAAAACAACTGTTAGGCAAAGGGCGGTTAAATTTTTCATCTTTTAATCTTTAAATAATTAGGCAGTATCCAACCCAATCTTTGACGTTTAAACTAAATATTTCTTACTTGACTTGTGGGTTTATAAAAATTGATAATTACATCCTACTGAAAATAATTAACAAGATACAAATAAAATTATCATTCATTAAATGAATGTGCTATTGAGAATTTATTATTTGATGAAATCTTGTAACTTTATAGTCAAATAAAAATGCTTTCAAATGACCATAAAATTGATTACTGATTATATAGAAGAAATAGCTCCTTTATCTTATGCCGAAGATTTTGATAATGTAGGATTATTGGTTGGAAGTTACAATACAAAAATTACAGGTGCACTAATTACCTTAGATACGCTTGAAAACACAATAGACGAAGCCCTTGCTAGAAATTGTAATCTCATTATTAGTTTTCACCCAATTATATTTCAGGGTTTAAAAAAATTAAATGGCAATTCATATGTTGAAAGAGTGGTGTTAAAAGCTATTAAAAATGACATTGCAATTTATGCAATTCATACTGCTTTGGATAATTCTCTTCAAGGTGTTTCCGCTAAAATGTGTGAAGTTATTGGCCTCAATAATTCCCGGATATTAATTCCTCAAAAAGGAAATATTAAAAAGCTCACAACCTATGTACCTCATACCAATGCTGAAAAATTACGGCATGCTTTGTTTGAAGCCGGAGCAGGTAATATAGGAAATTACAAGAACTGTAGCTTTAATATGGAAGGAGTTGGAACCTACTTGGGTAACGAAAATTCAAACCCTATCCTTGGAGAAAAAGGAATTTTACATCGAGAGCCTGAATCTTTTATTAGTGTTATTTTTGAAAAACATTTGGAAAGCAAAATTCTTCAAACCCTTTTTAAATACCACCCTTATGAGGAAGTTGCCTATGACATTGTAGCTTTAGACAATTTACATCAAAATATTGGCATGGGAATGATTGGTGAATTGTCTGATGAAATAGATGTTCTAAACTTTTTGAAACATATCAAAGAAAAGTTTAATGCGGGATCCATTCGTTATTCTGAATTGTGCAAGAAAAAAATTAAAAAGGTTGCAGTTCTAGGTGGGTCAGGCAGTTTTGCAATTAACCATGCCAAATACGCCGGTGCAGATATTTTTATTACCGCAGATCTAAAATATCATGATTTCTATAAAGCTGAAAACCAGATTGTATTGGCAGATATAGGGCATTATGAAAGTGAACAATTCACAAAAAATCTTTTAGTGGATTATCTTACAAAAAAAATCACTAATTTTGCAATCGTTTTATCAGAAAATAATACAAATCCAATCAACTACTTATAGATGGCAAAAAAGAAAGAAGTTACCGTTGAAGATAAATTAAGAGCTCTATATGATCTGCAACTTATTGATTCTCGAATCGATGAAATTAAAAATACTAGAGGTGAACTTCCATTAGAAGTTAGAGATTTAGAAGATGAAATTGAAGGTTTACAGATGAGGTTGACAAATTTTAGTACAGATATTGAAAGCCTGGAAACTTCTATAGCCAACAAAAAAAATAACATTGAAGAATCAAAAAGTTTATCTAAAAAATATACTGAACAGCAAAAAAATGTTCGTAATAATAGAGAGTTTGATTCTATAAGTAAGGAAATTGAATTTCAAGATCTAGAGATTCAATTGGCAGAAAAACACATCAAAGAATTTCAAGTAAAAATTACCCAGAAAAATGAAATTTTTGATGTAGCCAAAGAAACCACAAAAGATAAAGAATCTCATTTAAAACACAAACAAAGTGAGCTGAACTCTATCTTGGAAGAAACTGAAAAAGAAGAGACTTTATTGCTGAAAAAGTCTGAAGAGTTAAGCAAAATGATTGATGAAAGATTATTACTTGCTTACCATAAAATCAGATCAAATGTTCGTAATGGATTGGCTGTGGTAACTATAGAACGAGGGGCATCGGGAGGTTCATTTTTTACCATTCCACCACAAAGGCAAGTTGAAATTTCTGCTCGTAAAAAAATCATCACCGACGAACATAGTGGAAGAATCTTAATCGATTCTCAGTTAGCAGAAGAAGAAAAAAAGAAGATGTCAAAATATATCTCTTGATGAGATTAAATTATATGGAATATTCTCTTTCACCAACACTGAATATTCAACACACATCCTAATTAATTAAAATCTCTAATTTTTATTGGAGATTTTTTATTTTAGCCCATATGTTCTTGTTTTCAAGCTTTTATTTGCAATAACGAAATATGTATTTCGTTAAAACACTATTTTAAATCGTATGATGAAATCAACTTTTATGAAATTAATAACCTCGACCCAAGGGTATCACGAGGTATGCTTGTGAAAAACCTTTTTTATTTCGAGGCAAGCCTCCTTTAGATTTGTTTTTATTAAATGAATTGTCTAATAATGTAGATGGATATAGGCTAAGTACCTATATGCACAAGGACAAAAATTCAAAATTAAAAATGGGACCAATCTGGGATTTCAACTTGGCCTTTGGTAATGCAGATTACTGTAATGGTGGTGATTCTAACGTGTGGGCCTATAAATTTAACCAGAGATGCTCGGGAGATTATTGGCAGGTTCCCTTTTGGTGGGCAAGGCTATTGGAAGATCCTGTTTATGTTGGTCTGGTAAAATGCAGATGGAATGAATTGAGAGGTGGAGCTTTTTCAGAAGCGAACATTATAGGTAAAATTGATACCTACACCAGTACATTAAATAAAGCAGGTGCCATTGAGCAGAATTTTAGTACCTGGAAAATATTAGGTACTTATATTTGGCCCAATAATTATATTGGTACTACCTAT
>JAUXGV010000254.1 GCA_030621915.1 Flavobacteriaceae bacterium | reverse complement strand
CGGGATCTTCATTTTAGATATTGAATATTGGGATATTCTTTCAATTAAAAAGTCGTTATAGGCCCCTCCTCCAGTTACCAAAACATTGGAACTCTTATTTTTTGAAACAGATTCCATATTCTTATTGATCACCATAGAAATTTGAAAAGCCACATGTTCAATAAAGGTTCTTAAGATATCTTTAATAGGAAAATTATATTTTTCAATAATCGGCAAAATAGTTTCTACAATAAACTCATAACCCAAAGATTTGGGTTGATCATCAGAATAAAACGGGATTTGATTTAATTCATCCAATAAATCGTTGTGTAAGGCACCTTGGGATGCCATGGATCCTTTATCATCGTATTCCAAATTTAATTTACAGGTAAAATGATTCAATACAATATTCACAGGACATATATCAAAAGCTATTCTTTTTCCATTTTTTTGAAATGATACATTGGCAAAGCCTCCCAAATTCAAACAAAAATCATATTGACTAAATAATAACATATCTCCAATTGGAACCAAAGGGGCTCCTTGTCCTCCCATACGAACATCCTGGGTTCTAAAATCACAAATAACTTTTAATTTGGTTTCAGTAACAATTTCCGATCCACTTCCAATTTGAAGTGTATAATTTTCCTCCGGTTTATGAAAAATGGTATGACCATGCGATGCAATAAAATTCACATTTTTAATTTGATATTCTACAATAAATTCATGAATCAATTTACCCAAAAATCTACCATAATCAGCATGCAATTTTTTCAGTTTTTCCTTTGAAATACCAAACGCCTCTTTCAAAGTATTTTTCCATATTTCGGAATAATTACATGCTTTTTTTTCTAAAATTATAAATTTATAGTCTTGGTTCTTAATTATTTTAACATATACTAAATCTACTCCATCTAGGGAAGTACCACTCATCACCCCAATAACGTGCCAAATATTATTTTTCATAATTCAGTAAAAGTACAAATAGATTTTGATATTTTCTGTATATTTGGGCAATTCAAAATAAATCAATTTTATTTAAAAAACTATGGACTTTACATTGACAGAAGAACAATTAATGATCAAAGATGCCGCAAGAGATTTTGCCAGAAATGAATTACTACCCGGTGTAATAGAGAGAGATGAAAAACAAGAGTTTCCTCATGAGCAAGTTAAAATGATGGGAGAGCTTGGTTTTTTAGGAATGATGGTTGACCCAAAATATGGCGGTGGAGGAATGGATACAGTTTCATATGTTCTGGCAATGGAAGAAATATCTAAAATTGACGCTTCTGCCTCGGTTGTAATGTCAGTAAATAACTCATTAGTTTGTTGGGGTATTGAAACTTTTGGCTCTGAGGAGCAAAAACAAAAATACTTAATCCCCTTGGCAAAAGGAGAAGTAATTGGTGCCTTTTGTTTAAGTGAACCCGAGGCAGGAAGTGATGCAACTTCGCAGCGAACTACCGCAACAGACCAAGGAGACCATTACCTGATTAATGGAACGAAAAACTGGATCACCAATGGGAACAATGCAAGTATTTATTTGGTGTTTGCACAAACTTATCCTGAAAAAGGGACACATGGAATCAATGTCTTAATTGTTGAAAAAGGATGGGATGGATTTGTTGTTGGAACCAAAGAAAATAAATTAGGTATTCGAGGTTCAGATACCCATTCATTGATGTTTAATGATGTTAAGGTTCCTAAAGAAAATAGGATTGGCGAAGATGGTTTTGGCTTTTCTTTTGCCATGAAAACTCTTTCAGGTGGGAGAATTGGTATCGCATCTCAGGCTTTAGGAATTGCTGCCGGAGCCTATGAGTTAGCCTTAAAATACTCCAAAGAAAGAAAAACTTTTGGCAAGGAAATCAGTCAACATCAAGCCATAGCATTTAAGTTGGCAGACATGGCAACTGATATTGAAGTGGCTAGATTACTTTGTTTAAAAGCTGCCTGGGAAAAGGATCAACAAAAAAACTACACCCTTTCCAGTGCCATGGCAAAATTATATTCTGCAGAGATGGCTATGAAAACAACTATTGAAGCGGTTCAAATTCATGGCGGCTATGGATTTGTTAAGGAATACCACGTAGAAAGATTGATGCGTGATGCCAAAATTACTCAAATATATGAGGGTACCTCAGAAATTCAGAAAATCGTAATTTCAAGGGCAATTTTAAAAGAATAGGCTCTAAAATTATCAAATTATTATTTTCAATTCCATATTTTAAGTTCATAAATTTTACAATATTTTGAATTTAATTATGCTTTATTATCAATGCCCTATTTCTTAAGCCAATTAACAGGTTTTGTTTAATTATCTTCAACAAATAGACTATTTTTGTAAAAAATTGACAATAATGGCGCATAAGAAACAAGGACTCTATTTACCTGAATTTGAACACGAAAATTGTGGTGCAGGTTTTATTTGTAATCTTAAG
>JAUXGV010000080.1 GCA_030621915.1 Flavobacteriaceae bacterium | reverse complement strand
TACTTTTTAGTGAAACCTTTGGTGCCAAATTCATTATGTGATTTAAATCTTTCTATAAGATGAGCAGTATAACCCGTATAATGAATATGGTGCTTGGGAGAATGTAGAATATAAACAACAAATTCCATAGTTTTCAAATAAAAAAACTCTTGAAATAATCAAGAGTTTAGTAGCGAGAACGAGAATTGAACTCGTGACCTCCGGGTTATGAATCCGACGCTCTAACCATCTGAGCTACCTCGCCAAATTTGCGTTTGCAAATATAAAAACAAAAACCTTTGTTACAAGTAAACACTTGAAAAATTTAAATAAAATATTTTTTTTAGAATAAGATAATATATATATTGCCTTCAAAATAAATAAGCTATGTCAGACAAAGTTAAAGTTGAATTGGAATTTCCTATTCATGCGTCACCAACCTTTTTGTTTCAATATATTTCAACACCAGATTCCTTGGGTGAATGGTTTGCGGATAATGTGAATTCACGAGGGAAAAAATTTACTTTTATATGGGATGATTCTGAAGAAGTGGCTGAAAGACTTGGACAGAAAACAGATGTTTTTGTAAAATTTAAATGGGAAGAAGACGAAGAAGAAGGAACTTATTTTGAATTTAGAATTCAGGTTGATGCTTTAACAAAAGATGTTTCGTTGATGGTTACAGATTTTGCAGATGAGGATGAAGTAGAAGAAACGAAAATGTTTTGGGAGAATCAAATTTCAGAATTGAAACATACCATTGGTGGGTAATCTTTTAACTAAAATATTGAAAAGGCCTTGAAATTTCAAGGCTTTTTTTATTGAAATTGGTTGAAACACCTTTTATTAATTATTTCTTTACTAAGATAATTTGGTTACATCTTCATATTTGATTAACTAATTAAAATATATTTTTGGAATTTACAGGAAATTTTTTTTGAATAATTTTGAACAATGATAAATTTTAATAAACAAATAATCCCCAGATCAAATTTAAAGCTCACCTATGATAATAGGGCGTTTAAATATGGTGATGGGCTTTTTGATACGTTAAAATATCAAAATGAAAAAATCCAGTTTTTAGAAGACCATTATTTTAGATTGATGTCTTCAATGAGAATGTTGAGGATGAAAATTCCCATGGATTTTACCCTTGAATTTTATGAGGATCAGATTATTAAAACAATTGATGCCAATCCAAAAAAGGATAAATTAAGAATCAGAGTTTCAATTTTTAGAAAAGATGGAGGGTTATACACACCAGAAAATAAGCATATTGATATGATTATTGAAACAAAGGCTTTGGTGGACAATTATTATGATGTGTACGAGATAGATTTATTTAAAGATTTTTCTGTTTATTCTGGTCAAATTTCAAATATCAAGACTAACAATAGAATAACTAATGTTATTGCCAGTATTTATTCTTCAGAGTATAATTATCAAAATTGTGTTTTAATAAATGAAAAGAAAAATATTGTGGAAGTTGCTAATGCTAACATATTTTTAATAAAAAATCAGGATATTTTTACCCCGGCTTTATCTGAAGGTTGTATAAATGGAATTATTAGAAAAAAACTTATAGAAAAAATTTCGACAATTAAAAAATATAAGATTTATGAATCTTCAATTTCTCCTTTTGAACTTTTAAAATCAGATGAAGTATTTATAACCAATTCAATTATTGGTATTCAAAGTGTGTCAAAATATCGCAAAAAAGAATACAATACCAACCAAACGAAAGAATTAATAAATTTAATGAAATTGTAAGGAAATATTAATTTAAAGTAGGATCTTTTGGTGCATTTGCCCAAATTGTGTAAACTCCTCCTAATTTTATCAATTGTTTTTTCCAAAAATTATTGTGTCCTATTTTAAACAAATTTTTAAACTCATTTTCAATAACTATCCAGGATGTTGAGTTTAGTTCTTCTTCTAATTGTTCTTTACTCCAACCCGAATAGCCCAAAAAGAATCGAATATCGTTTTTTGATAATACTCCATTTGTTAATAGCTCTTGAACCGTCTCAAAATCACCGGCCCAATAAATACCATTTGTTATTTCAATGCCATTTGGGATTAAATCTGGAACTTTATGAATAAAATAAAGGTTACTCTCAGATACTGGTCCTCCAAAAAATATTCTTAAAGAGCAATCAATTTCTGGAATGAGGTCTTTAATAGTATATGGAGAAGGTTTGTTTAATATAAAACCAACAGAACCATTTTCATTATGTTCTGAAAGCAATATCACAGATCGATTGAAAGAATCATCTCCTAAAATAGAAGGTTCTGCAATTAATATTTTCCCTTTTGATGGTTTTAAAGTTGTCATTATTTATAATAAATCTCAATAAATGTATAAAATTATATTCACAAAAAAAAACTCTCTATAATTAAAAGAGAGTTTTGATTTCTATATAAAAGATATTATCGGTTAATTGACAGCACCTTTTAATTCAGACCCTGCTTTGAATTTCACAACATTTCTTGCAGGTATCTTAATTGTAGCACCTGTTTGAGGGTTTCTACCATCTCTTGCAGCTCTAGCAGAAACTGAAAAAGAACCGAATCCTACTAAAGAAAGTTTACCACCACCTTTAAGAGTACTTTTGATACTACCCATCATTGAATCTAATGCTTTACCTGCAGCAGCTTTAGAAATTCCTGCGTCAGCAGCCATTGCATCAATTAAATCTGATTTGTTCATAATTTACATTTTTTTTTAAAATTGGTTAAATATTAATTTTTTGCTTTTCAACAGCATAACAAATATATATTTTATAAGGGTTTACGCAAGTTATAAGGATTAAAACTTATCATTTTGTTAATAATTCACTTGAAATTGTTGATAAACATGATATGATTTTAATAATTAACCACTTTCCTTATATCATTAGGGTTGATGAATGGATTTATAACACTTTGGCATCTTCACTAAAAGTGAACCCATTTAGCAAGCTTTTGGTATCCATTTGACGTTTGCCAGCCATTTTTATTTCAATAATACTGATATAGCCATTTTTAACTGCAACTTTTAATTCTTTTTTTGTAAATAATAATTTTCCTGTTTCGTAAGCATGGGGTTCTGCTATCTGCTGTGATTTATAAATCTTTACTTCTAATTTTTCCTCATTATTTTGTAGGAATGTCCAAGCCCCTGGATAAGGGCTTAATCCTCTTATTTTATTGTAAATATTTTCTAACGAATCTGACCAATCAATTTGACAGTTATTCTTATTCAATTTAGGTGCTGGCTTTTTTTCTTCTAAGGGTTGAATTTTAACTGTATAATTGCCTGTTTCGAGAAGTTTGATAGTATTGATGATTAATTCGCTGCCTAATTTCTTTAAGGAATCATGCAGATCACCCATAGAATCTGTTGAAGAAATAGTCATACTTTCTTGCAATAAAATTGATCCTGTATCAATTTTTTCATTGATAAAAAAGGTTGTTACACCAGTTTTCGTCTCTCCATTGATTATTGCCCAATTGATTGGTGCCGCTCCTCTGTATTCTGGAAGGAGAGAAGCATGTAAGTTAAAAGTGCCCAATTTTGCTGAATCCCAAACAACTTTGGGTAGCATTCTAAAGGCAACAACAATTTGTAAATCAGCGTTTAGTGATTTTAGCTCTTCAATAAATTCGGAATTTTGTAAATTGGTTGGCTGTAATATATTTAAGTTATTCTTTAAAGCAAATTTCTTAACTTCCGATTGCTTCAACTTTCTCCCTCTTCCAGCTTGTTTATCCGGAGCCGTAATAACACCAACAATATTGTATTTATTCTCAATCAATGATTCTAAAGATGCTACTGCAAATTCAGGAGTTCCCATAAATACAATTCTAAAATTACTCATTTTTAATTTTTTCAAATCTATTCAACGAAGTTAATCGTATTGTCTCATGTTCTATCATCAATTGTAATGTTTTTATGACATATTTTTTTTCATATTTCAGTTGATTTTGTATTTCTTCGAAACTAAGAATTTTATTTAAATTGAAAAGTTCTAATATGTCATATCCAACATCCTTTAAATTAACCTTTCTTATTTCAGTTTTAGATTGGGAACATACATCACACTGATTACATTTATTCATTGCTGTTTCGCCAAAATATCTTTGTAACAATATATTTCTACAAATTTGATCATTTTGAACATAGTTTATCATGGAATGAGCCTTTTCAGTTTTAACAGTATTTTTCTGTTCAATATTTTTGGTAATTTTATTTATAACAAAATTATCTTCTCTCGGAACCTTAAATTTGAGTTGAACATTTTCTGTAGCTCTATTATAAATAATTATTTTGTCCAATTCCAATTGATTAAGCCATTCAATTACTTTGGATTTATTTACCATTAATTTTTTTCCAATAAAGCTCTCATTTACAGGAATGAATTGCTCAAATATTCCTCCGTAATTTCTTAAAATAACTTTCAACAAGGCATCGAGAATATTGTTTTTAGACTCATAAAGTAATAAATATGAATTCGAAACTATTATTTTTATGCTTGATTTTTTATATGCATTTTGCTGAAGTTCAATAATATTTTCATGGTTTAATAAATTTAAAACATGTTTTGTTTTTAGTAATGAAAGTTTATATTTTAAACAAAATTCATTTAAATTAAATTCATAGGGTTTTTCAGAAAATTCACCATTTGATATTTGATAATATTGATTGAGGTTTATATAAACTTCTTTATGATCTTTTGGAGATGCTAATCCCTTATTCAAATAATTAGTGCTATTGAAAATTGTACTATCATTATATAACAAATATACGTAGGATTGAATGTTATCTCTTCCTGCTCTTCCAACTTCTTGTAAGTAATTTTCTATACTATTTGGTAAATTCATATGGATAACGGCTCTAACATTACTTTTATCAATTCCCATTCCAAAAGCATTAGTTGCAACAATAATTGGGGTTTTCTCCAACATCCAATTTTCATAAGCAATAAGTTTATCTTTATTTTGAAGTCCTCCATGATAATAACTACTCTTGAAATTCTGTTGGTTTAAAAAATTGGATATATCAATACAACTTTTTCTTGAATTCGTATAAACTATTACAGGCTCCTTTATTTTTGCTAGAATTTGTTTGAGTTTTCCTCGGGTATTTTCAGTTTTAAAAATGTTATAAATTAGATTATTTCTAGAAAATGATTTTTTAAATATTTGTACATTCTTAAGGCTTAAATTATCTATAATATCCTTGGCTACTTTTGGAGTTGCTGATGCAGTTAATGCGATAATATTTGTATCAGGGTGAGATTCCTTTAAAATCGATATTTTTAAATAATTTGGTCGAAAATCATGCCCCCATTCAGATATACAATGAGCTTCGTCTACAGCTATTAAATTAACCTTCAATTGTTTTATCTTACCTTGTATAAATTCCGATTGTAATTTTTCGGGAGAAAGGTATAGAAATTTATAGTTTCCAAATTGGAGGTTGTCGAAAGCCTTAATTGTTTCTTCAATATTATATTTTGATGTCAATGCAATCGCCTTAATACCTTTTTTTTGCAAACTACTAACTTGATCTTCCATCAAAGCAATAAGAGGTGAAATAACTATACAAATTCCACTTTTCATTAAAGCAGGAATTTGGAAGCAAAGTGATTTTCCTGAACCGGTTGGTAATAGTGTTAGAACATCATGATCGTTTAAAACAGATTTTATAATATTTTCCTGAGGGTCTCGAAATCTTTTGTGATTCCAATATTTATTTAAAATGTCTTGAATGCTATCCATTTTTTAGCTAATAGAATTAAGGATATTATTGATTCTTTCTTTTAGTCTGATTTTAGGAACATCAATAATTTTATAATCTAATTCAAAATAAGTATTTTTTATGTAATTATGAATGGCAACTGATTGTTTGAAATTTCCATACCTTTCATGATCCGAAGTATATGTTTTTTTCCAGGGTAGTAACATGATTATTATCGAATAACGATAGGTTTCACTTGATTTCCAAAAATAATTTAGAAACTGTACTCCCAGATATTTCATGCATCCTGGTACATCAGGATTTCCTCTATCAAAAAAAACAGTAGAAATTTTTAATCCAATTGCTTCCAAATATTGTTTTCCTCTATCTTCTAAAAGTAATTGAATAAATAGAATAGGGTCTTTTAAAAATAACTGATCTATTCCTTTGGCTTGAGTTTTCAATATTTTTTCTCTTGAAATTTCCGGCATGCAATCATATTTTTGTAGAATCAATTCATTTATAATTGATGACTTTCCCGTATCGGGTCCACCAGTTATTATAATTTTTTGTTGCATGAAATTTTGTTGATGATTCTTTAAAACATAAATCAAAATTAAGAAAATAATAATTGTAAATTTGTCATCATCAAAATCAATTTTAAAACACGATGAATAAAGAGTTGGAATTTTATAAAAAACTAAAAATTAGATTGGAAGAGACGTCTTCATTTCCTACCAAATATATGTTCAAATTTATAATACCGGCAGATAAGGAAAAATTTAAAAAAATTGAAAACATATTTAATAATTTAGGAGCCGTGATTAGCTCGAAACCCTCTAAAACAGAAAAATTTACCAGTATAACTGTATTGGTAAATATGGAATCTGCAGATAAAATAATTGAATTATATAAAGAAGTTTCTATAGTTGAAGGTGTTATATCTTTGTGATTTTTTTAACAGAGAATGATAAAATATAAAATATTTTTGACCAATTATTAAGTTTTGGATTATTTTATGGGAAAGTGGAAATAATAATTATATGATATTTAGGAATTTATTTGTATTTATAACTTTGTTAACTACAGTTTTAGCAAAAGCTCAAAATAACGAAACAGTTCTGTTTAGCATAGATGAGGAACCTATTTATGCAGCAGAATTTATTAGAGTATTTCAAAAAAACAAGGATATTGTCGTTGAGGAAGATCATAAAGGGTTTGACAGTTATTTTGATTTATTTGTTGATTTTAGGCTCAAATTGAAACAAGCTTATGAATTGAAATTGGATACAATTTTATCTTACCAAAATGAGTTGAAGAAATATAGGGAACAGTTAATTGAACCTTATTTAAAAAACGAAGAATCTTCAGAATTCCTGATAAAAGAAGCCTATGATAGAACTGTTCAGGAAGTTAATGCCAGTCATATATTAATTCGGCTGAATCCGGATGCTAAACCTAGTGATACATTAATTGCTTATAATAAAATAATTGAGGCTAGAAATGCTGCTCTTCGTGACAATTCATTTGAAAATGTTGCCATAAAATATTCTGAAGATCCATCGGTTGAGTCCAATGGAGGAAATTTAGGATATTTTTCGGCTTTTTCGATGGTATATGCTTTTGAAAATGCAGCTTATCATACGCATGTTAATCAAATTTCTTTACCCTTTCGAACTCGATTCGGATATCATATTTTAAAAGTAAATGATATTAGAAACTCAAGAGGTGAAATTCAAGTGGCACATATAATGATCAAAGATATACCTGGGGATTCCACCTTTGCCCAAAATAACATCAACGATATTTATAATAAATTAAATCAAAGTGGTGATTTTGCCAAAATTGCTCAGGAACATTCTGATGATACCAGTTCAGCGAAAAAGGGAGGTGTTCTGCCCAAATTTAGCTCTGGAAAAATGATAGAACCCTTTGACAGTATTGCGTTTAGTTTAAAAAATATTGGAGATGTTTCAAAACCTTTTCATTCTAATTATGGTTGGCATATTTTGAAATTATTAGATAAATACCCAATTCAAAGTTTTGAAATTTTGCATGACCAATTAAAAAGTAAAATTAATAAAGGTGGCAGATCAAATTATGTTCAAAATTCATTAGCTATAAAACTTGAGAAAGATTATGAAATTTCAGAAAATTTAGAAGTTTTATCCTCATTTCATGAAAGAAATGAGGAGGAAATGAAATCTGATAAAAAATTACTTACTATTAATGATGTGATTTATCTTGCAAAGGATTTCTATATTTTTAACTTAAGCAAAAAGAACAAGATTGTAGGGGAGCTTTATATTGAATTTAGAAATGAAAAAATAATAGATTATTATAAAAGTCAATTGGAAAATACAAATAAAGAATTTGCAGACATTTATCAAGAATATAAGGATGGCCTGCTTTTATTTGAATTATTGCAAAAGAATATTTGGGAAAAATCCGAAACCGATTCGGTGGGATTGAGAAAGTATTATGAGGGCAATAAAAGTAAGTATTCCTGGAAAAAGCGAGGAGAACTCACAATTGCAAGTTGTACATCACTTGACAAGGCTAATTGGGTGAAAAAATATCTTGATAATAATAAATCTGTTGAAGAAATTAAGAGTTTAATGAATGATGGTGCAACAATTCATGTTCTGTTTAGTAGTGGCACTTTAGAGGAAGGAAGTAATAAATTACCTGAAAATTTCATTATTCAAAAAGGTGTTTCTGAAATTTATAATGAAAAGGATCATGAGTTTACAATAATAAGAGTGGATCAAACAGTTCCTGTAAGTCCTAAAAAATTTAACGAAACCAGGGGCGAAGTTATAAATGACTATCAAATTTATTTGGAAAAATTATGGGTTTCGAATCTACATGAAGATTATAAGGTTAAAATTAATAAGAGAGTATTGAAAAGGTTAAAATCACAATACGCTGATTTATGATGAAAAATTTTATTTTATATATTATAGTTGTTCTGGTTTTATTCTCGTGTGAAAAGAAAAATATAGAGAATGATGTTGTTGCAAGGGTGAATAACTCATATTTATATAAAGAAGAAATATTAAGTAATATGCCTGATAATTTTAATCGAGAGGATAGTTTATTGTTTCGATCCAATTATATCAATGCATGGGCCTTGGAAAAATTACTTTTAGATAAAGCAAAAATCAATATTGATGATAAGGAGGGTGAAATTAATAAACTCGTTGAAACTTATAAAAAGGAACTTTTAATCGACAGATATAAACAGGCCGTTTTGCAACAAGAATTGGATACTATTATAACAAATGAAGATATTGATATTCATTACAAAAGAAATAAGGAAATTTATAAACTAAATGAAAGTCTGATTCAGTTACAGTATATTCATTATAATAAGGAAATCAACGATGAAAAGGAATTGATAAAACTTTTTAAATCTAATTCAAAGGAAGATGTAAATGAATTAATATCCAATGAATTAGAATACAATTCCTTTAATTTCAACGATAGTATCTGGGTTAACTTAAATCAAGTAATCAAAAAGTTACCTGTTCTTAAAGAAGTTAGGAATATAAAAAAGAATGATTTTATTAAAAAAGAAGACTCATTAGGAGTATATTTGGTGTCTGTTAAGGACCTATTGAAAAGAAATGAAATTGCTCCTAAAAGCTATGTTGTTCCTACCATTAAACAAATGATTTTACACAAAAGAAAGTTGGAATTAGTGAAGAAGGTTGAAAAAACATTGATTATAGATGCCATAAACAAAAAACAATTTGAACAATATTAAAATGATAAAAAGAGTAATTTTATTGCTGATTATTTGCTTCGGGTTTCAACTGAATGCCCAAACAAAAATAAAAGTTGACGGTGTTGCAACAGTGATTGGTACAAATATAGTTTTGGATTCGGAAATTGATGCCTTTAAACAAGAATTATTACAGCAAAGTGGAGGGGAAATAGAAATTTCTGATTGTGAAATGCTGGAACAAATTATGCATAGAAAATTATTGGCTCATCATGCCGTAATTGATAGTATAGCTGTTAGCGATGCTCAAATAAATTCTGAAGTGCAAAGAAAGATAGATTATTTCACACAACAGTTGGGAACTATTACTAAAGTGGTTGAATTATATGGTTTTGATACGGCTAAAGATTTGAAAGATGAGTTGTATCGAGTTGAAAAGGAAGGATTATTGATTCAGGGAATGCAACAGGATTTAACTTCAGATATAGATATAACACCTGAAGAAGTAAAAAGATATTTTGAAAGTTTAAAAAATGAGAATAATTTACCTGAAATTGGAACAGAAATAGAATTGGCTCAATTAGTTTTAATTGCAGAACCCTCTGAAGAAGAAAACCAAAAAGTTATTGGGAAATTATCTCAAATTAGAAAAGAAGTTGAAGAGGGGGCAAATTTTAAAATGAAAGCCATATTGTATTCAGATGACCCCGGAGTAACCCAAAATAGTGGTGAATATACTATTGACAGAAAAAGTCCATTTATTAAAGAATTTAAGGAAGTAGCCTTTAGTTTGGAAGAAGGTGAAATGTCTGAACCATTTCAGTCAGATTTCGGATACCATTTATTAGTTGTTGAAAAGGTAATTGGTAAGCAGAGAACAGTAAGACATATTTTAATGCAACCAGAGGTAGATAATGACATATATGTTAAAACACAAGATTCTTTGACAAAATACAGGAATGAAATTTTACAGCATAAAATAAGTTTTGAAGAAGCAGTTATCAGATATTCTGAAGATAAAAACACCAGATTTAGTGGCGGTGTAATAATAAATCCCCAGTCGAGGGACTCTCATTTTGATCTAACAAGAATGGATCCCGAGCTTTATGCGAAAGTTGGAAATTTAAAAGAGGGGGAAATGACTGAAGTATCTATGGAAGAAACAAGAGAGGGTGAAAAAATGTACAAATTCTATATTATAAAAAGCAGAACAGAGTCACATACGGCAGAACTTTCATTAGACTATGTAAAAATCAAGACTTTAGCTCTTCAAAAAAAGAAAACCGAGATTATAGAAAATTGGGCTGATGATATTATTTTGGACACCTATGTAAAGATCAATAATGATTATTTGGAATGTTCATTTGAAAGTAATTGGACAAAAAAATAGTTGGAATTATGTCTGATGTTGCTCAAATTGAAAAGTTGGTAAAAAGTTACCATCAATTAAAAAGTGAAATTTCAAAAGTTATTGTGGGTCAACATGATGCGATAGACCATGTTTTGCTTTCAGTTTTTTGCGGAGGACACTCTTTACTTGTTGGAGTTCCTGGATTGGCAAAAACTTTACTTGTACATACGGTTGCTGAAGCGTTGGGGTTGAATTTTAAACGTATTCAGTTCACTCCAGATTTAATGCCGTCGGATATTTTGGGAAGTGAAATTTTAGACGAAAGCCGGCATTTTAAATTTATTAAAGGCCCAATTTTTTCGAATATCATATTAGCTGATGAGATCAATAGAACTCCACCAAAAACTCAAGCTGCTTTATTAGAAGCTATGCAGGAACGTTCGGTTACTATTGCCGGTCATAATTATAAATTGGAATTACCCTTTTTTGTTTTAGCCACTCAAAATCCTATAGAACAAGAAGGAACATATCCTTTGCCAGAGGCTCAACTGGATAGATTTATGTTTTCAATATATTTAACTTATCCTACTAATAAGGAAGAAGTATTGATTGCTAAAAACACTACTAATGATAGTACCCCTTCCATAAACCCTATTCTAACTTCCAATGACATTATTGATTTTCAGCATGTAATACGAAGAATTCCTATTGCTGATAATGTTGTTGAGTATGCTGTGAATTTAGTAGGTAAAACAAGGCCAAATACAAAGTATTCAACTACCATGATTAATAATTATATTGATTGGGGAGCAGGACCCAGAGCTTCACAGAATTTGGTTTTGGGAGCCAAAGCTTATGGTGCTATTCATGGTAAATATTCACCGGATATTGAAGATGTTCAAGCAGTAGCATTAGGAATCTTATGTCATAGGATTGTTAAAAATTACAAAGCTGAAGCTGAAGGAATTACAGAATCAGAGATTATAGAATCGCTTTTTTAGATTGTTGAGAAATATACACTTCACTTACCTAATAATCTTATTGATTTACCTATTGTATTTACAATAATTTGTTTGTATATTTGCAGCCCTTTTATTCGATTTCAGATTTTATAAAAGGTATGTGAGAATTAATATTAATTTCTCTTTTTGTTTTTATCGTTTAAAAATCTGAAAAACAATAAGATACAAATTATTAAAACTTATGTCAAAACTTGAAGATAAGTTAAATTTATACACTAGTGAAGCTGAAAAACTAGGTGTAAAAGTTGATGCAGATTTATTTAAATTGGTTACTAAAGGCTTAGGGCCATCCATTTATAAAGAAGATGCTGAACTTGTATCCAGTTCTCAAAAAACAGAATTGGAAACGATTAAGAAAAATTTCCTAATTAAAAAACTTGGTTTAGAAGACGGTGACAATTTAGATACCGCCATCAAAACTGTAATTGATATTATAGGAAGCTCAAATAAAAAGAAATACAGAGCTATTTTTTATTATTTATTAGTTAAAGAATTGGGTGCTGAATCAAAATATGAAGTTATTGATGAGAAAAAAGCACCTAAAGCGAAAAAAGAAGTTAAAAAAGAAATAAAGAAAAAAGTGATTAAAGAAGAAAAAGAAACTGTTGCAGTTGAAGAAAAGAAGGCAGCGAAGGAGGCAACTAAGGTAGAAGCAAAAAAAGTTACTAAAAAGGCGATAAAAAAAGAAGTTATTGTTGAAAAAGCAATCATTGAAGCTAAACCTGAAGTTATCGTTGAATCAACCAAAGCAGAGGATGTTGTTGTAGTTGAGGAAGTAGTTGAAGCAAAATCTGAAGTTAAAGATGAAGTAACCAAAGCAGAGGATGTTGTTGTAGTTGAGGAAGTAGTTGAA
>JAUXGV010000020.1 GCA_030621915.1 Flavobacteriaceae bacterium | reverse complement strand
AGTTCTTGTATATGGGTACTAGAGAATTTAAATAAATTAAATCAAGGAATAAAGGTTGCTCTAGTTAATTTTCCAAAAAAAGAAGTTAGAATAACTTATAAATCCAATCAAATTTCATTGCGTGAAGTGGTTGAATTAATTAGCTCTATTGGATATGAACCTTATATAAGTTTGGATGATTTCGAATCTGGAAACTCTGGCTCTAAATCAAAAACCAATAGGAAATTAATATATCAAGTTGCTGTTGCGGGATTCGCCTTTGGAAATGTCATGTTACTTTCATTTCCCGAATATTTTGAGATGGATGAATATTGGTTAAACAGATTCAAACCATTTTTCAGAGGGTTAATGCTTCTATTCTCTATTCCTGCAGTAGTATATTCCGCCAGTGATTATTTTAATTCCGCATACAAAGGATTAAGGCATGGCATTTTAAATATTGATGTTCCAATATCTTTGGGTATTCTGGTATTGTTTTTTAGAAGTACCTATGAAATTACTAGCAATACAGGACAGGGGTTTTTCGATAGCTTGACTGGATTGATATTTTTTCTTTTATTAGGAAAAGTGTTTCAAATGAAGACTTATAGTTTTATGTCATTTGAACGCGATTATAAGTCTTATTTTCCCATAGCTATAACAAAAATATATAAAAATAAATCAGAGGAAAATATTGCCATCCATAAAGTCAAAAAAGGGGATAGGTTATTAATCAGAAATGAGGAAATAATTCCTGTTGATGGCATATTAATTACCGGTAAGGCTCTTTTAGATTATAGTTTTGTAACTGGCGAATCCATGCCTGTTATGAAAAAATCAGGGGATAAATTATTCGCAGGTGGAAAACAAACTGGAAGTGCCATTGAAATGGAGGTTTTACAAACAGTTACCCAAAGCTATTTAACGCAGCTTTGGAGCAATGATGTTTTTCAAAAAAATGATTCAAAAAATATTAAAAATTTAACCGATTCAATAAGTAAACATTTTACCATTATTATATTATCCATTGCCTTATTGGCTGGAATTTATTGGTTTTTTGTAGATAAGAATATTGCTTTTCAAGTTGTTTCCGCAATATTAATTATAGCATGCCCCTGTGCACTTGCTCTTTCTGCACCATTTGCCTTAGGAAATATGATTCGAATTTTCGGAAAAGAAAAATTTTACCTTAAAAATTCAAATGTAATTGAGGCTATCGCTCGAATTAACAATATTGTATTTGACAAAACGGGAACTATTACCTCAAATCGACATTCAAAAATAAAATTTAAAGGCAATCCTCTATCAGATTTTGAATTAAGTCAAATTAAATCTTTATTAAAGGCTTCAAATCATCCGTTGAGCAGGAGTCTTTATGAGTCAATTCATATTACAGAGAATAGTAATATTTCAAATTTTAAAGAAATTCTAGGAAGAGGTCTGGAAGGAATTATTGATAATAAACTAATCAAGTTAGGTTCTGCCAATTTTGTTGGATCCACTGGAGAAAATTCAACTGAGACCATAATTTACGTTAAAATCAATGAAACTATTAAAGGCAAATACATTTTTCAAAATACTTATAGAAAAGGCTTGTCAAATGTATTTCAGAATTTAATGAGGAAAAATAAAATTTCAATATTATCAGGTGATAATGCTGGCGAAAAACAAAATCTTGAAAAATTATTGCCAAATGGTTCACATATTTTATTTAACCAAAAACCTGAAAATAAACTTCAATTTATTAAAACTATCCAAAAAAGTAATCAAAAAGTAATGATGCTTGGCGATGGTTTGAATGATGCAGGCGCTTTAATGCAAAGCGACGTAGGTATTGCCATTTCAGAGAATATCAATGTTTTTTCCCCCGCTTGTGACGGAATTTTAGATGCTGATAATTTCAATAAATTACCCAAATTCATAGAGTTATCGCTCAGAACAATCTCCATTATTAAGATTAGTTTTATTATTTCATTTCTTTACAATATTATAGGCCTGTTGTTCGCAATTACGGGTAATCTTTCACCCATTGTCGCGGCCATTTTGATGCCCATTAGTTCAATTTCTGTAGTGGTTTATGTGACAATAAGTACAAATCTTATTGCAAAAAAATTACTATATTTGTCTTAGTCTCGAAATAATAAAATGTTCTATATAAAACATGATATTTATCATGTTTCAAAATATTTCAATTTCTTTATTTTGTTATTACTTTAAAAATCAAAAATGACCATTATTTTCACCCTTATTACAGTTAGTCTTGTCATAGCCGTAATCTTTTTTATTTTATTTATCAAGTCAGTTAAAGCAGGTCAATATGATGATATTTATACACCATCTGTCAGGATGTTATTTGATGATGAATTGGTGAAAAAAGAGACAACTGAAAAAAATACAACTAACTAAATATTAATTATTATCTAATTTTCTCATGGAAAAAGAACAATTTTATTACGACAACAAAATAGTTAAAATGTTTCTTATTGCAACCGTTCTTTGGGCTGTAGTTGGAATGCTGGTTGGGTTGTTGGTAGCTTTTCTCTTTATTTTTCCAAATTATATGGAAGGAATTTCATGGTTGAGTTTTGGTAGATTAAGACCGTTGCATACCAACGCTGTGATTTTTGCTTTTGTAGGTAATAGTATTTTTATGGGAATCTACTATTCAATGCAAAGGTTATTAAAAGCAAGAATGTTTAGTGATACTTTGAGTAAAATTCATTTTTGGGGCTGGCAATTAATTATTGTAGCCGCAGCGATTACCTTGCCTTTGGGATATACGTCATCAAAAGAATATGCAGAATTAGAATGGCCTATCGATATTGCCATAACACTTATTTGGGTAGTTATGGGAATCAATATGATTGGCACAATTCTTAAGAGAAGACAACGTCATATATATGTTGCCATTTGGTTTTATTTAGCTACACTTGTAACCGTTGCAATTCTTCATATTTTTAACAATATTGAAATTCCTGTTTCCGCATTTAAAAGTTACTCTGTGTATTCCGGAGTTCAGGACGCGCTTATGCAATGGTGGTACGGACATAATGCTGTGGCATTTTTTCTAACCACTCCAGTTTTAGGTTTGATGTATTATTTTGTTCCTAAAGTTGCAAATAGACCCGTTTATTCCTACAGGTTATCTATCATACATTTTTGGTCGTTAATATTCATTTATATTTGGGCTGGACCACATCATTTATTGTATACAGCATTACCGGAATGGGCCCAAAATTTAGGAACTGTTTTTTCCATCATGCTAATATTTCCTTCTTGGGGAGGTATGATCAACGGTTTACTTACCTTACGTGGAGCCTGGGATAAGGTTAGAGAAGATCCAATTTTAAAATTCTTTGTTGTTGCCATTACGGGTTATGGAATGGCAACTTTTGAAGGCCCCATGTTATCCTTTAAAACATTTAACGCAATAACTCATTATACGGATTGGATTGTAGCTCATGTTCATGTTGGAGCCTTAGCATGGAATGGATTTATGGCAGCAGGTATTATCTATTGGTTGGCAGGCAAATTATGGAAAACTGAATTATACTCAAAAAAATTAGCGAATGCTCACTTTTGGATTGGAACACTTGGAATTCTATTTTATACACTTCCATTATATGTTGCTGGTTTTATGCAGGCAAGCATGTGGAAGCAGTTCAACCCTGATGGAACCTTAGTTTACGGTAACTTTTTAGAGACTGTTACTGAAATTATTCCAATGTACGCCATGCGGGCATTTGGCGGAACCTTATATCTAACCGGTTTTATTTTATTGGCGTATAATATTATTAAAACTGCCAGGGCAGGATCAACAGTAGAAGATGAATTAGCGGAAGCAGTACCTCTTAAAAAAATTACCTCTTCAAGGGTTCAGGGAGAAGCTGTACATTCATGGCTGGAAAGAAGAACCGTTCTTTTTACCATATTAGTTGCAGTGGCGGTATTAATTGGCGGAGCCGTAGAAATTATTCCATTACTTACAGTTGATTCTAATATTCCTAAAATAACTGCTGTAAAACCGTATACTCCGTTAGAATTGGAGGGTAGGGATTTGTATATACGAGAAGGATGTAATAATTGTCATTCGCAAATGATCAGGCCATTCAGATCGGAAGTTGAAAGATATGGTGAGTACTCAAAAGCTGGAGAATTTGTTTATGATTTCCCATTCTTATGGGGCTCAAAAAGAACAGGACCTGATTTACATAGAATTGGCGGAAAGTATAATGACAACTGGCACTTTAATCATATGTTAGACCCAAGATTGACATCTCCCGGCTCTATTATGCCTCAATATCCCTGGTTATTGAAAAATGATCTTGACATATCGAAAACTGTTGAAAAAGTAAATGCTATGGTTATTTTGGGAGTTCCATATACCCAATTTGAATTGGATAAAGCCATTTATTTATTAAAAAATCAAGCTACCGAAATAGAGAAAAGTCTACGTCAGGATCCTGAATATGTCAAGAATTATGGCAATTCAAATATGCAGGATAAAGAAATTATTGCGATGATTGCCTACTTGCAAAGACTAGGAATTGATATTAAAGCAGAACAAACTGCTCAAAACTAATAGATATGCTAAAATTCATAAAACACCATTTAGATACAATTGAAGGTGTAGAAATATACCCAATAATATCTTTAATATTGTTCTTTTCGGTTTTTACCTCTATGCTCATTTTGGTTTTTAGAATGCCAAAAAAAAACATAGAAGAATTGAGTAACTTACCTTTAGACAATGATTTAAAAAATAATTCTCATGAGTGATAATAAACAAATTAGTGGTTGGAAAAGATTTTTAAAATCAATGACCAAGGCAAATGAACTCGGCAAGGAAGATGAAGTGATGACGGATCATGAATATGATGGCATCAGAGAATTAGACAATGTTTTACCTCCTTGGTGGAAATATGGTTTTTACATTACCATTTTAATAAGTATATTTTATTCTGTTCAGGTATTTACAAATTCTGAAAATTACAGTCAGGAAAAAGAATTTGCTGCCGAAGTTGAGAAAGGTAAAAGAGATGTAGAAGCCTATATAAAGGCAAACCCAGAACTTTTTGACACCTCAAATCTTGAATTATTTACAGATGTAACCAATTTGACCAAAGGAAAGGAATTATTTGCATCAAAAACTTGTACTGCTTGTCATTTAGATGATTTAGGTGGTAGTATTGGACCTAATTTAACAGATGATAAATGGATAATGGGTGGAGACTTTACCCATATTTTTAATACAATTGCAAAAGGTGGTAGACCCGGAAAAGGAATGATTGCTTGGGAAAACACAATAAGCGTAATAGAAAGACAGCAGTTGACAAGTTATATCATTTCAATGCAAGGAACGAGTCCAGCAAACCCTAAAGCACCTGAAGGAGATATAATTTGGACAAAACAGTAGGATTCCATTTTGGAAATTCTATTGTATTATTTGATTTTTTTAGTTAGTAGTAGAAAAGGCTAATTATTTCTTTAAATAATTAGCCTTTTCAGATTAATATGAATTAATGGAAACAAAAGAAGAGAATAACTTTAGAGATTCTATTGCTACAATTGATAAAGATGGTAAAAGAAATGTCATCTATCCAAAAAAGCCCAAAGGTAAATTCACAAAATACAGGACCCTGCTAAGCTGGATTTTGTTAATTTCTTTATTTGCAGCTCCATTTATAAAAATTGATGGAAATCAATTTTTATTGTTTAATATCTTGGATCGAAAATTCAATATTTTTGGTCAACCCTTCTGGCCCCAAGATTTTTATTTATTGGTATTATCAATGCTGGTTGGGGTTGTATTTATAATCCTGTTTACCGTAATTTTTGGAAGAATTTTTTGTGGTTGGATTTGCCCGCAAACTATTTTTATGGAATTGGTTTTCAGAAAGGTAGAGTATTTTATTGAAGGTGACAGAGCCAAACAGATAAAGTTAGATAAACAGAAATGGAATACTGAAAAAATAAGTAAAAAATTATTCAAATGGATCGTATTTGCTCTGATTTCATTTTTAATAGCAAATGCATTTTTAGCCTATTTTATAGGAGGTGATATTTTAATTCAGCATGTTTTAGATGGTCCTTTCGTACATATGGATACTTTTATAAATTTAGTGATTTTTACAAGTGTTTTTTATTTTGTTTTTGCTTGGTTTAGAGAGCAGGTTTGTATAATTGCATGTCCATATGGAAGGTTACAAGGTGTATTATTGGATAATAAATCGATCATAGTTGCCTATGACCATAAACGAGGAGAAGGGCGTCATAAGTTGCGCAAACAAGAAAACAGAGAAACTAAAGGATATGGTGATTGCATAGACTGTAACCAATGTGTTTTAGTTTGTCCAACAGGTATAGACATTAGAAATGGAACTCAATTAGAATGTGTTAACTGTACAGCTTGTATTGATGCCTGTGACGAAATTATGGACAAAGTTGAATTTGATCGTGGATTGATTCGGTATACTTCTGAAAATGATATTGAAAAAGGAGAAAAATTTTCATTCAATACCAGGATTATTAGTTATTCAGCGATATTGGTTCTGTTGGTTGGATTTTTGGTTACCTTATTATTTCTCAGAAATGACGTTGAAGCTAAATTTTTGCGTTTACCCGGACAATTATATACAACTGAAGGCAATACCATCAGAAATGTTTATACCTTTAAAATTATAAATAAAACGAATGAACTCTATGATAATGTTCAGATAAAACTTATTTCTCACAAAGGTGAAATTCAAGTTGTTGGAGGTTTAATAAATGTGCCAAAGGGTGGCTTATTTGAAGGGACGTTGTTTATTAAAATTGATGAAAAAGATATACATTCATCTAAAGAAAAACTGAAAATTGGTGTCTACTCCAACAATGAACTGATTGAAACAGATAAAACCAATTTTTTGGCACCTGTTCAAGTAAACTAAATAATTAGAAGATGAAAATTAGATTAAATTGGGGAACTAGTATTGTAATAGCCATCGTACTTTTTATGGCTTTTATATTATCCTTTGTATATAAAACAATTTTTATTGATAAATATGAACATCATTTAGTTTCTGAAGATTATTATAAAGAAGAACTTCATTATCAGGATGAAATTGACAAAATTAATAACGCAAATCTCTTAATCAAAAATGTATCAATAAGTAATTCTAAAAAGGGAATTTTAATCAAATTTCCGGAGAATTTAAATTATGAAAATATTTCAGGAACTATTTCCTTTTTACGACGCTCAAATCATCAATTGGATTTTGAAATAAAAATTGAACTTACAAGTCATTCAATAATTATTGAGGACAAATTATTAGTTGCCGGAAAATGGGAAATTAAAATCGACTGGAAAAATAATGATGAAGAATATCTTTTAAAAGAATCATGGTTTTATTAGTGAGGCTTAAATTTTAGTAAAAAATTGAATAATTAATTAAACTTGCAAAATTATACCTAAAAATTAACATGTATTCAGTATAGCCTTATATCATTACAGCGTTAATCATAAAAACATCAAATCATTCTATATACGGCATTCATATTTGGTTTATTAGGAAGTTTTCATTGTATTGGAATGTGCGGTCCTATCGCATTTATTTTACCTGTTGACAGAACAAATAAAGGTAAAATGATATATCAAACATTTTTATATCATTTTGGAAGGTTATTAACCTATAGTCTCATTGGCCTTTTATTTGGGATATTGGGTAAAGGACTATACCTGGCAGGTTTTCAACAAAATCTATCCATTTTTGCTGGAATTTTAATGATTGTGACTGTTTTAATTCCTATAAAGTTTTTCAATAAATATAATTTATCTAAACCCATTTATCAGGGTGTAAATTTGGTCAAGCATCAACTTGGTTTATATTTAAAACTAAAGTCAAATAGAGCCATTTTTTTAATAGGTTTTTTTAATGGATTCTTACCTTGTGGCTTGGTTTACATGGCTTTACTTGGGTCTTTTTCTTCAGGTGAATTATATCAAGGAGCCGCTTATATGTTTTTGTTCGGAATCGGTACTATTCCTATGATGACAATCGCTGTTTTCCTGGGCAACTTTTTAAAAGTATCTATTCGAAATAAAATTCAAAAAGCAATTCCTATATTTGTAATAATTATTGGATTATTATTTATATTAAGAGGAATGGGTATAGGTATACCCTATGTATCACCATCAGATGCAAAATTAATCATCAGCAATAATCCGGATTCATGTGTAACTGAATAATGTTATTATTTTTATGACGAAACATCCAAAACTAACTCAAGAAGATTTCGAAAAAGTCGAAAACCGCAAGGAACTTCTCAACCTCATTCTTAAAAAAGATATCAATATTGAAAATGTTGTGTCAACTTTTCAATATGAGCAAGAAAAAAAATTATTACAAATTGAATTGGTTAAACTTCAAAAATGGGCTAATAATACCCAACAAAGAATTGCGATAATATTTGAAGGCCGCGATGCCGCAGGGAAAGGTGGGAATATTCGTCGTTTTACGGAACATTTAAATCCTCGATCTATGCGTTTGGTAGCTTTGAATAAACCTACAAATGTTGAAAAAGGGCAATGGTATTTTAGAAGGTATATTCAACATTTACCCAATACAGGTGAAATTGTTTTTTTTGACAGAAGTTGGTACAATAGAGCTGTTGTTGAGCCTGTTATGGGTTTTTGTACCCCTGAACAATACAAGCAATTTATGGTTCACTTATCAGAATTTGAACATATGCTATACGAAGATGGTGTTATTATAATAAAATTTTGGTTGTCAATAACAAAGGAGGAGCAGTTGAAAAGATTCAATGCTCGAATGGGAAATCCTTTAAAAAGGTGGAAATTTAGTCCCGTTGATAAAAAAGGACAGGAATATTGGGATGATTACACGAAGTATAAGGAAAGAATGTTTAGTAAAACCCATACTTCTTTTAGCCCATGGACCATTGTAAAAACAAACAATAAACAAACAGCTAGATTAGAATGTATGAGATACGTTTTATCTCAAATTGATTATGAAGGAAAAGATGATTCGAAAACTTCATTGATGCCGGACCCAAATATTATCATGCAATATTTTCGCTCCTTACATAGATACGATTAAAGTTATTGTTAAAAAAAATCAGAATGGAAAAACTTACAGATAAAGATTTATTAAAATTAAATTCTAAAAAGGGATTGATTTCATTATTGGAGAGCGATACTGTAAATCCTCAAAAATCAATTCGTTATCTAGAATACATAAAGAAACTTAAAAAATTACAAGTAGAGTTGATTAAACTTCAATCTCATATTATTAAAAACAACCAAAGAGTAATTGTTATTTTTGAAGGGAGAGACGCTGCCGGAAAAGGAGGAGCCATCAGAAGAATGACTGAACGTATTAATCCAAGGTTTTTTCGAATTATTGCCTTACCCAGACCCACTGAAGAAGAACAATCTCAATGGTATTTTCAAAGATATATTAAAGCTTTTCCTAAAGCAGGTGAAATATTATTTTTTGACAGAAGTTGGTATAATCGAGCAGTTGTAGAACCTGTAAATGGATTCTGTACAGAAGAAGAATATGATATATTTATGAATCAGGTAAATGATTTTGAACGAATGATCACTGAGTCTGGGATACAACTGGTTAAAATATATATGTCTATTTCAAAAAAAGAGCAAGACAAACGGTTCATTGAAATTAAAAACAATCCATTGAAATTATGGAAAATGAGTAAGGTTGATGAGAAGGCTCAAGAATTATGGGATTCCTATACGCTGTATAAAAACAAAATGTTTGCCAATACAAAAATAAGCGGAATTCCGTTTAAAGTAATTAAAGCCAATCGTAAAACTGATGCTCGTGTAGAAGCCATTGAATATCTACTTGAAAAAATTCCTTATAATAAAGAGATAGAAATTTAGGCTACCTTTTTGTTTTTTCTGAACATAAAATAAAAACCAATTAAGATCATTGGAATACTTAGTATTTGACCGGTATTTAAATCCCAGGCACCTCGATTTTCCACTTGTGCTTCTTTAAAGAATTCAACAATAAATCTAACTGACCAAAGTAACACCATAAACAATCCAAATAAATAACCGGATTTTTCCTTTTTATCAGTTTTCCAGAACACAAACCATAAAACAATGAAGGTTATCAGATAGCCAAATGCTTCATACAATTGAGTAGGGTGTCTAGGAAAGTCTTCTCCTAGTTGTCTAAAAACAAAACCAAAATCTGTATTTGTAGGTTTACCAATAATTTCAGAGTTAACCAAATTTCCAATTCTGACAAAAATTGCGCCACTAGCCACTGCAATAACTGCTCTATCCAAGATCCATAAAATAGGCTTTTGAACCACTTTTTTACTGTAAAAATACATGGCAATAATCATTCCTATGGCCGCACCATGACTAGCCAATCCTAGATATCCTGTAAATCTGAATGGATCAAATCGAACCGGAAGCAATACTTCTAACGGATGTTCAATTAAGAATTTAGTGTCATAAAATAAAAAATGACCAATCCTTGCTCCAGCTAAGATTGCTATTATTGAGTAAATAAAAAATGTATCCGCCTTTTCTACTGAAATATTTTCGCTTTTAAATATTTTCTTAATGATCTGGATTCCCAGGATAAAAGCAATTACAAACATTAAACTGTAATATCTTACCGCAAATGATCCTATTTTAAACAATTCAATACTTGGATTCCAATCGATACTTAAGTAATTCATTTAATTGATTTTTAGATTGTAAATATATACTTTTTGAATTTTAGAAAAAAGATTAATTAAAAAAGAATAAAACAGATAAGATATTTATTACTAGCATTTTAAATAAACATTATAAATACATCTACCGAACTCCATTCCACCAGAATAATTATTACCACAGTTTTAAAATATCTTTAAAAATTAAAATTGATTGAATAAATTATCCCTTCGTTTTTCTTTCTGGTACTGGATCATAACCACTTCCACCCCATGGATTACAACTGATGATGCGTTTTAATGCCAGCCATCCGCCTCGCAGCAGACCCTGTTTTTTTAAGGCTTCTAATGTATAGTGGGAGCAAGTAGGTGTATATCTGCAGCTGGAAGGAGTATATGGCGAAATTGCTACCTGATAAAACCTTACCACCAATATAAAAGGATAAATGAATATTTTTCTTAACATCGAAAATATTTTGCTTAATTAGAGTCCCCAATTCATTTTATTGAAAATGAAGTTCCATCCTTACCATCTTTAAGATGAATGCCTAATTCTGATAAATCATTCCTAATCTGATCCGATAATGCCCAATTTCCATCATCTCTGGCCTCTTTTCTTAACTGAATTAGCATTTCTACAACACCATCCAGTTTATTAGAATTATGATCAATTTTTGATTTATTATCTAAACCTAAAACGTCATTAATAAATAAATGAATAGTGGCCTTAAAATCTGTCAAATCTTCTGAATTCAAAAATTCCTTTTCATCTTGGATTAAATTGATAAATTTGGCTGCTTCAAACAAATGGGCAATTAAAATAGGCGTATTAAAATCATCATTCATTGCATCATAACATTTTTGTTTCCAATCTGAAACCTTAAATGTTGAATTTGGGCCTGACTTTAACTGCTTCAACAATTTTAACGATTCCATCAACCTATTATACCCTTTTTCTGCCGCAAGAATTGCATCATTTGAAAAATCAAGCACACTTCTATAATGTGCCTGCATCATAAAAAACCTTACAACACTTGGTGTATAAGCCTTTGTAATATTATCATTTTCCCCTGAAAGCAGTTCTCTTGGTAAAATATTATTGCCTGTGGACTTAGACATTTTTTTTCCATTAAGAGTTAGCATATTACCATGCATCCAATACTTCACAGGATTTATATGATTGCAAGCCTGAGCTTGAGCAATTTCACATTCATGATGAGGGAATTTTAAATCCATACCTCCGCCATGTATATCAAATTCTTTACCTAAATATTTGGTACTCATTACCGTACATTCCAAATGCCATCCTGGAAAACCTGTACCCCAAGGTGAATCCCAACGCTGTATATGTTCCGGTTCAGCTTTTTTCCATAGAGCAAAATCCTGAGCATTCTTTTTATCCGATTGCCCCTCTAAAATCCTTGTGTTCTCAATTGTATCTTCAATTTTTCTTTTCGAAAGGATTCCGTAATTTTCGGTTTCATTGTATTTTAAAACATCAAAATACACAGAGCCATTAATTTCGTAAGCCAAGCCATGATCAATAATTGTTTCAATAGCCTTAATCTGTTCCATAATATGACCTGTTGCCGTGGGCTCAATACTTGGAGGGAGAAAATTAAATTCTTGTAATATTTGATGAAAATCTATCGTATATTTTTGAACAATTTCCATAGGCTCCAACTTTTCCAATCGTGCTTTGGTAGAAATTTTATCCTCGGCATCATCATCTGTTAAATGTCCCGCATCAGTAATGTTCCTTACATAGCGTACTTTATAGCCTAAATGCAAAAAATAACGATAGATCATATCAAACGACATAAAGGATCTTACATTACCCATATGCACATTGCTATAAACCGTTGGGCCACAAACATACATTCCTATATATCCTTCTTTGATCGGAATAAGAGCCTCCTTTTTATTGGTTAGTGAATTGTAAATTTGTATGGTTTGCATATAAATTAATGTTAGCTGTTAAAAAAAATAATTTTCAAATATAACAACTATTCAGGCATAATAAAACATAAAAAAATGTCAAAAATTTAATTTTTGACATATATCAGAAATGATTTTTACAACATTTTATATTAGAAAAGTAATCCTCCAATATTTTAATTGTATAATTTTGGAGGATTTCTATTCTAATTTTACAATTTTAATTTATCCTATTTACGCCATCAGGTAATACAATAGAACCATGATCTGTATTTACTTTAACTCTTGCGTTTCTAGGGATCTTAATCACTATTTTCTTTTTCATCTTCATGGTTTTCTCATGTTTTAACTCAATTTTCTTTTCAATTTTTTTAACTTTAATCTCCATTTCCTTTTCTTTTTCCTTCATCCTTTTCTCATGTTTTTTTAATTGAGGTTCAATATTTTTTTCAAAATCCTCCTGCCACTTTTCCATTTCCTTTTCATATGCTTCCATTTTTGGTTCATATTTTTCGGAAAATTCTTTCTCCCATGCCTCCATTTTCTTTTCGTAAGCTTTCATCTGAGGTTCAAAATTTTTCTCCATCTCCTTGGCCCACTCCTCCTGTTGCTTCTCAAATTCTTCCAAATATTTCTCCTTATCATTTTCATAAGCTTCTTGATCCCATTGAATTTCATTCAAATGCTTGATAACTATTTTGGGCATAACTGGTGGACTGGGATAGGACAAGGAATCGAATTCAAGCGCATAAGCAAGCACTGGTTCAAAATCGAAATCAAAGTCAAAGTCAAAGTCAAAATCCATATCCATATCGAAATCCAAGTCTGCAAATTCATGCCCAAAGATAGGCATGGAACTGATCACAACTTTATTCTTATTACCTAATGCTTCAACTTTCCATGCATCAAAATATTCTTCAGCCTCATCAACAGTTACACCATTAATTGTTAAAACAGTTTCAACCGATACTTCATTCTTATTCCAATGCTCAACTTTTATATCACTGTAATTAGCTCTTATTTCTACAATTACATCATTATTTACATAAAATAGTTCAGATGACTTTTGAGTTCTACTTTGTGAATAAACCAGAGTTACACAAAATATGAGAACCGTTATTAATTTATATCTTAATGTTTTCATTTTCTTTTTTGTTTAAATTATCTATTTTTTTTAACTGTGCTTTTAATTGATATATTAATTTTAATCTCATTTGTAAATTTTCAATAAGTAAATCAATGGTTTCTTCAGAAATCTCATCTGATTTTAATTCAGAAATTGATTTGTTATAGGCATCCTGTAATTTTCCTAACTCAGTAAAATATGCATCCAAAAACACCCTATTCTTATCTGTAATTTTAATCTTGGCAATTTGATAATTGATATGAGTTAAATAATAATTTTCTACTTTTTTTAAGTCAGGAGAAATATCAGCCATGGAGTTAATTTTCTTATCAGGCTTTTCTTCCGTTTGAGTTATCTCCTGAGGGTTCTCTGAATAATCAAATTGATAACCCAAAATACCTAAACTCATCAAAACTAAAATAGAGGCTGCAATTTTCAAAAATTGAAATTTATCTTTTGATTTTTCCTGCATTTCTTCGTGCAAACGTTTCTCAAAAATTTCACGATGATTTATGGGTAAATCTTTCATCATTTTTTCTCTTTTAATTTTATCTCTTAAATCAATTTTCATAATTATTTTGTATTAAAAGTTCTTTTAATCTACTTTTTCCTCTTGACAATTGCGATCGTGATGAAATCTCTGATATTTGCATTATTTGCGCAACTTCCTGATGATCATAACCCTCCAATAGATAGAGCTTTACAACATTTTTACACTTTTGTGGCAATTGCTCTATACAATTATATATAGATTGCAAACTAATTCCCTGGTCAACTTCCCAATGTTCATCTTCAGTTAATGAAATAACATCATCATTAATATCCACCGTTTCCAACTTTTGCTTTTTAATATAATCCAGGCATTGGTTGATTACTATTCTTTTTAACCAGGATCCGAATGTAGCTTCACCTGTATAAGTGTCAATTTTTTTAAAGGCTTTGATAAAAGCTTCCTGCATCATATCCTGAGCTAGCATATCATCTTTTGTAAAACTATATGCAGTATTGAACATGGCCTTACAATACATATCATACAGATGCATTTGGGCTTTACTGTCATTTTTTTTACATTGCTCAATCAAATTTGATTGAAGGTTTTTGTTCCGATTCATTTAAATAATTCTTCTATATTAAATACGAGCAATTTATTAAATCGTTGCATTTTTCTTAAAAAAAAATTTAACGAACTCTAAATTTTTTGATTTTATTCTAAATTTAAGGAATTATTTTACCATTAGAAAAAGTCCTTTAATGACCCTTTATGACTGAAAAAATTATGGAAAGAAATCAGACGCTTATATTTAGTGCTTGGTCGGAAATATCCAAAAATCCAAATCGTTTCTTTTTGCAATCTCTTCACTTTTTTATAATCGCCTGATACTATGGCATCACCTTATATAAAAAAGTGCAAAAATCTTATCAAAAACAATTCGATTTCTAAAATTCTGCCTATTTTCGACCAAGCACTATTTAGGAAATCAGAATGAAGAAAGCCCTGATTATGGGTCTCGTTAAAAATTATGGGGGGTGTGCAAAATATATAATTCAGTCGTCCTTGAAAATGGTTAGAAGTCAGGTTGATTATTTTCCTCTTCTCGTTTTTTCATTTTTTTAGTGACAAAAAAACGAAACAAAAAAGTCATGGCTTACAAAGAGAAATCACCTCAAACTTCATATGTGTTAAGGGAGGTCGGGTGATTTCCTTGTGACCCACTGCGGAACTTCCCGGCCTTACTAAACACATATTTTGATTGAAATAATTTCTCTTTTAATGCCAAATATACCTCCATGAATTATACTGGTAGCACTTCCTAAAATCCAATTATTTTTTTTATTCCCCATAAAATTAATCTGCCCCCTGACTATTTATAATTTCAAAATCAAGTTTAACCTAGAAATTGAAGATTTAATAAGTACATCCATATAAAATTGAAGCAAAAAAAAAGAGGAAATTTAATTTCCTCTTTTTTTTTGCTTTTATTTAGCTTCATCTACAATTTCGAGTTCGAAATACAAATCTGCATTGGGTGGTATGACTCCTCTTGAGCCCTGACTGCCATATGCCAAGTGAGAAGGAACAATCAATATTACTTTATCACCGTAATTCATTTTCATTAGCCCTTCCTTAAACCCTGCTATTAATGGAGCATCAGTACTATACAGCCAATTGCTTGGCTTGTAACCTCCTCCACTTTCTCTTCTATGGTCGTACTTACCATATGCCTTGGCTACCTCTATTACATTAGAATCAAACAAATCTCCCGAAGTAAAATATCCTGCATAATATACCGGAACCTTTGTTCCAATTGTAGGTTTTACCCCATTCCCTTCTTTCAAACGGATTATTTTCAATCCCGAAGACAATGTTTCAGCATTTGGCAATTTATCCTCAATTAATTTTAAAAAACCTGCTTTGACTTTCTCCAATTCCTCTAATTTCAACCTTTTCTCCTCTTCCAATCCATCAAAATAACCGCTAAAAACTTTTTCGGCATCAAACTCCTTTACTTTTTTACCAACTCTAATAATTTCAATTTTATTAATAACATCATTTGGCTGAATTGAATCAACTACAGCTTGCCCTTCGATCAAATGTCCAAAAACAGTATGCTTTCCATCCAGAAAAGGAGTTTCTTTATGGGTAATAAAAAATTGACATCCATTAGTTTCGGGCCCTGAATTAGCCATAGACAGAATTCCTGGCTTATCATGAGAGAACATTAAATTACCTTCTTCATTCATAGGGAATTCATCTCCAAATTTGTAGCCCGGATTACCGGATCCGTTCCCTCTAGGGTCACCGCCCTGAATCATAAAATCAGCCACCACTCTATGAAATATTAATCCATCATAGAAATTTTTACCTTTATATTTCTCATCTACATAAGGATTGGATCCCTCAGCCAATGAAACAAAATTTGCTACCGTTATAGGTGCGTGCTCATATTCCAATTTTAATAGTATTTCACCCTTATCTGTTTGTATATCAGCATATAAACCATCATCCAAATTGTCATACTTTGTTGACTTACATGAGGACATACTCATTAGTATAGTTAATAGTGTTAATTTAATCAATTGCATTTTTATTTAATTTTTATTAATAATTTCTTTTAAATGTACTTTATAAATTAATGGTTGATTTGATTGAATTTTATCACTTCCGGTATATCCAAAGGCCTTATGTGATGGAAAAAGAAATGTAATAATCTCTCCTACTCTCATCAATTTTATTCCTTCTTGTAAGCCGGTAATTAATTCTTCCTGATCAACCAAATAATTTTTTTCACCTATTTCCTCATCAGAATAAATAATTTCATCATTAAAATTTCTAATTTCATACGAATAAATAACTTCATCTCCCTTTAAAGGAAGTTTATTTTCTATAGATTTCTTTATATTATAGGTATACCAAAATCCAAATTCTGAATTTATATAGTCATGTATACTATCATTGTCCATTTTATTTTTAAAAAGATCTTCTTCAATTGAATTTAGAACTTTATTTCTTTCCACCGATTCACTCATAAACGAACTGGTTTTTCTAACAATTGGTTTTCTGGCTTCAGGTTGGGCACATGAAAATATCAAAATAGATATTCCTAAAAATATAATTTTATTTTTCATACGATTTTTTTAATTCATTCCGGTAATCGGGAACAATTTTTAGAAAATTACTGATTGTGTTAATCAATGATTCATCACTCCTGCCTCCTGCAGCATTGACATGCCCGCCACCATTAAAATGATTTCTGGCAAAATCATTTACCGAAAAACTACCCACGGATCTAAATGAAATTTTAATGATTTTTTGCTTTTTATCTTCTATAAAAATTGCTGCAAAAATCACATTTTTTATTGAAAGAGCATAATTTACAAACCCTTCCGTATCACCCTTTTTAAAGCTAAATTCCGATAACTCTTTTTGAGACAAGGTTATATAAGCCATGTGGCACGAATCAACAACCTTCATGTTTTTTAAAGCCCTACCTAATAATTGTAAACGACTATAAGAATTAACATCATGGATATTATTATAAATTGATGCTCCATTTGCTCCACAGTCAATTAAATGCGCAACAATTCTATGGGTTAAACTTGTGGTTGATGGAAATCTAAACGAACCTGTATCTGTTAAAATACCAGTGTATAAACACGTTGCAATATTTTCATCAATAAAATCCAAATGATCCAATTTATCAAGAAATTGATAAATCATCTGACTTGTTGAACAAATTTCAGGATCAACATAAGTATATTTTGCAAAATCATCAGGTTGTTGATGATGATCAATCATGATAAAAATAGGTTTAATTTTTTCAAGAACAACTTGCATTTTAACACCCACTCTATGGAATGCATTAAAATCTAATACAAAAATAACATCTGCTTCTTCAAGTAATTTCGAACCTTTTTTTTCTTCCTTTTCAAAGATTACTATTTTATCTTGAGCCGGCATCCACTTCAAAAAATTGGGGCAGTCATTTGGAGAAACAACAGTGACTTGATGATTAAATTTTAAAAGGTAAAGATAAAGGGCTAAACTGGAGCCATATGCATCTCCATCGGGGTTTCTATGTGAAACTATTACTATCTTTTTTGGCTGAGAAAGTAATTGTTTTATGTCTTTAATTTGTTCTAAATTCATGGATTGCGAATATACAATTAAAATAAATATTATACCAAAACTTAATTCTTACTAAGTTAGGAATTAACTTTATTTTGATATTATACAGAAAAAAAATAATTCTATATTTGACCTGTTTAAAACTAAAATAGTTATGAATTATTATCTTAAAATACTTCTTTTTTTAATTTTAATATCATGCAATAAAAAACAGAATAAAAATGAAGATAAAAGTGGAAACTATTATGATTTTGTAATTTCATTTGGTTCTTGTGACAATCAAAATATCACGAACAATATGTGGGATGAAATTTTAAAACACAATCCAAATGTGTTTGTGTGGGGAGGTGATATTGTTTATTCTGATACTCAGGATATGCAATTGATGAAAAAGAATTACAATCAACAAAAAAATGATTCGACTTATATAAATTTCAAAGAGAAAGTAATAGTCATGGGAACCTGGGATGATCATGATTATGGATTAAATGACGGGGGTATTGAATTTGAGAAAAAAGATAGTGCCCAGCAGATATTATTGGATTTTTTAGATGTAAGCTCTTCAAGTATTCGAAGAACTAGACAGGGTGTTTATCATAAACAACAATTTGAATTCCATAATAATTCAATTAATATTATTGTTTTAGATACCCGATATTTTAGAACTGGATTAACCAAAGATCCAATAGGTGAAAAGGTATATATACCTAATCCAAAAAATGAAGGTTCAATTTTAGGAAAGAAACAGTGGGAATGGCTTACCAATGAATTAAACAATTCCAATGCAGATTTTAATATTATAGTAAGTAGTATACAATTTTTATCAAAAGATCATGGGTTTGAAAGTTGGGGAAACATGCCTCATGAAGCTGAAAAGTTGAAACAATTGATTTCCAAATCTAATGCCAAAGGCGTTATCATTTTATCCGGAGATAGACACATCGCTGAAATATCAAAAGATTCCATTTCAAATTTAAAATATCCTCTAATCGATTTTACTTCCAGTGGGCTAACACATTCTTATAATTCTTTTATTTCAGAATCCAATCAATACAGAGTTACAGATGTTGTAGTCAATAAGAATTTTGGAATCTTAAAATTTGATTTGAAACTGAACCAGGTAATCATGGAAATTAGAGGTGAAAACAATAATTTGTATCAATCCTATATTCAAAATTATTAAAATTTAATCCTGCCCATCATTTGATTATCGAACAAATAGAGTATTTTTGCACAAATTTTAAATGAAATAAACAAATGGCAACAAATAGAACATTTACAATGCTGAAACCTGATTCACTTGAAAAAGGAAATACAGGAGCTATTTTGGAAAAAATCAATGCTGCTGGTTTTAAAATAATTGCATTGAAGCAAACACGAATGACAACAAGTGATGCACAAGCCTTTTATGAAGTTCATAAAGAAAGACCATTTTTTGGTGAATTGGTTACATATATGACCCGTGGTCCTATTGTTGCAGCCATCCTAGAAAAAGAAAATGCAGTTGAGGATTTTAGAACTTTGATTGGTGCAACAAACCCAGAAGAAGCCGCAGAAGGTACTATACGTAGATCATTTGCCACTTCATTAAGTGAAAATGCAGTTCATGGTTCTGATAGCGACGAAAATGCCGCTATTGAGGGAGGTTTTCATTTTTCAGGAAGAGATATTTTTTAATCTATGTCTTTTAAAAATTTAAAAATCCGATGCTAAGCATCGGATTTTGTGCTTTTGAATAATAAATTTCCTTAAATAAGTTTGATAGATTTAATATGTAAATTATCTAACTTATTGTTTAACATATTCACTATTTTTTCTTTTCCATAACTCAATTCTTCCCTCAAAGTAGATGAACTTAATTTAATATACAAGGTCGTGTTTTTTAAGTATATCGATTCCGTATAACTCATTATACCTTTCCCCATCACTTCACCCCAGACTTCTTTAACCGTAAATTGATTCATCCCTTTTTGTAATTTATTTTCCTGCAACATATTGGGAATCAAATCTTTTATTGAAAATGTTTTATTTTCACGCTTTGCCATTTTAACATCTCTTTTCTGGTTAATTCAGTTCAAACATTTTATAAGTTTGATTTGTATTTTTTATCAATTTTTCGGTTCTTTCGGCATGGGTGTCGGAGATAAATAACTGGCCAAAATTCTCATCATTTACAAGATCTACTAACTGCCCTACTCTTTTTTCATCTAATTTATCAAAAATATCATCCAAAAGCAAAATCGGAGTCAATTTAGCATGTTTTTTTATAAAATCAAATTGGGCTAATTTTAAGGCAATTAAAAATGATTTTTGTTGTCCTTGAGATCCGACCTTCTTAATGGGATAACCATTTATTTTAAATGTTAAATCATCTTTATGCAATCCTACTGACGAATATTGTAAGATTCTATCCCTTTCTAAATTACTGATCAATAACTCTTTGAAACTCAATTTATCCAACTGAGTTTTGTAGGTTAAAGAAACCTCTTCTAATTTATTATCAATACTTGAATTATTAACAATATGGTCATATCTCAATTTAAAAATCGAAACAAATTCGTCAATAAATATTTTTCTTTTATCAAAAAGTTCAGTTCCATATTTTATCAATTGCTCATTGTAAATTTCAATATTTACTGAATCAAATGTATGATTTAATGCAAAATATTTCAATAATGAGTTTCTCTGAACTAAAATTTTATTATAATTTAATAAGGACATTAAATATTTATTATCATTCAAGGATATAATACTGTCCATAAATTTTCTACGCAAATCACTTCCTTCAGCAATTAAATTGGAATCGGTTGGAGAAATAATCACAAGTGGTAGAAGGCCTATATGTTCAGATAATTTTTCATACTCCTTACCATTGCGTTTAACTACTTTTTTTAATCCTCTTTTCAAACTACAATTAATATTTTCTTCCCTATCCTTTTTGGCATAAATACCTTCAATAACAAAAAAATCTTGACCGTGCTTAATATTCTGAGAGGCTACCGAATTGAAATATCCTTTTGTATAGGACAAGTAATAAATTGCATCAAGAATATTTGTTTTTCCAACACCATTGTCACCCACAAAACAATTTATGTTTTTATCAAATTCCAAAGATTTTGAATCAAAATTTTTATAATTAATAATTGATATTTTTTTTAAATGCATATTCTGATCTGGATGAAAAATTTATAAGTCAATTTTAAAATCAAAAAACTATATCATTTTTCAATCATAAAGATTTAAATATCAATACTATAGTTTGATATTTAATAAAGATAATTTCTACACACAAAAAAACAAAAATTAAGATTAAAATAAGCTTTATTTTCAATAAATATTATACTTTTGCGCAACCAATATAGAAGATCAATGGCAACATATAAAAAACGAGGAAATAAAGTAAAAACTGAGAAAGTTAATATTGAAGATAACAGTACAACGGCCGAAGTTTTTAATACTTTAGATGAAACTGCATCAAGATCGGAGCAGTGGGTAGAAAAAAATCAGAAACCAATTTTTATTGGGCTAATTGCGATAGCTGTAATTGTATTAGGATATTTGGCCTATAACAAATACGTTATAGAACCCAATGAATTTGAAGCAGCAGACGAATTGGCATTTCCAAAAAAATATTTTGAACAAGCACAAAATACAACGGTATCTGTTGATTCATTGTATAATTTGAGTCTTAACGGATCAGATGGTAAATATGGATTGATTGATATAGTTGACAATTATGGTAATACAAAGGCAGGTAACTTGGCCAAATATATGTCAGGTATAGCATATTTAAAAACAGGTAATTATGAAGAAGCTATTCAATATTTAAATGATTTTTCTTCTGATGATGAAATGTTAGGTTCCTTAGCATTAGGAAATATCGGAGATGCTTTTTCGGAAATAAACCAACCAGAGGATGCCCTCAAATATTATCTCAACGCTGCCAATTATAAGGATAATAATTTTACTTCTCCTTTATATTTTTTCAAAGCAGGAAATACTGCCATGAAATTAAAAGATTATAAAAATGCAGAGGAATATTTTACCAAAATTAAAGATAATTATTCCACTTCTAATGAAGCAAAGGATATCAATATTTATATTCAAAGAGCTCAATTGGGAAAATAATATTGCTACTAAATAATGGCTACAACCAATTTATCGTCATACAACAAAAGCGCAATCCCAAATGCGAAGAATTTTCGATTTGGGATTGTCGTTTCTGAATGGAATAAAGACATTACAGATAATCTATATCAAGGTGCGATTCAAGCTCTTCTGGAAAATGGCGCTTTGATTGAAAACATAGATACCATTTTCGTTCCAGGAAGTTATGAATTAATTTATGGGTGTAAGCACATTATAAAAAGTAGAAAATTGGATGCTGTTATTGCCATAGGAAATGTAATTCAAGGGGAGACCAAACATTTCGATTATGTTTGCCAGGCAGTTACGCAAGGAATAAAAGATATTAATTTACAATATGATATCCCTACAATTTTTTGTGTGTTAACTGACGATATAAAACAACAATCTATTGAAAGATCAGGTGGCAAACATGGTAATAAGGGAATTGAATGTGCTATTGCCGCCATAAAAATGGCAGATTTAAACAATCAATAGTCAAGTGCCATTGATTCTGCTCAACTGTTTTTAACAAATTTTATTTGAATTCCTATCAATAAAATGTAATTTTGTTAATCATTATTAAATGATGTATTATGTTTGGAAATGCTTTTAAACCAAGAGCCCATTACGTTTACAATTACAAACCTCGTTATTATGATGAGAGAAAAGAACGTCTTGAAAAGCTGAAAAGAAAATATGAAAACGGCGATTCTTCCTTAGATGATATTTCTACCATTCCACTTTCAAAAGACAAATTGAAAGCAGATTGGAAACGACATAAAAAACTTTCGACCGATAGAGGTGTTAATCGAAGACTTGCCATCATAATTACCATATTAGTCGGTATATTGGCCTATCTTTTTGAATTGCATAAATTAATTTAATGTCTGATCTCATTCAATTACTTTCTGATAATGTAGCGAATCAAATTGCAGCAGGAGAGGTGGTACAAAGGCCTTCCTCTGTAGTAAAGGAGTTGCTTGAAAATGCTGTTGACGCTTCAGCTACTAATATTAAATTAATTATTAAGGATGCTGGTAAGACACTCATTCAGGTAATTGATGATGGTATGGGCATGAGTCAAACTGATGCTCGTTTGGCATTTGAACGCCATGCAACTTCTAAAATTAGAATAGCAGATGATTTATTCAATTTAAGAACCAATGGATTTCGAGGTGAAGCTCTGGCTTCTATAGCGGCCATTACACATACAACTTTAAAAACCAAACAAAAAGAACAGGAATTAGGTACTCAAATAAAAATTAATGGAGGTAAATTAATATCTCAGGAAATTATTTCAACCCCACAAGGATCGAGTTTTGAAATAAAGAATCTCTTTTTTAATATTCCTGCCCGTCGAAATTTCTTAAAGTCGAACTCGATTGAAACTCGTCATATAATTGATGCATTTCAGAGAGTGGCTCTGACTTATCCTGATATTGCTTTTCATCTAATTCACAATGAAAGAGAAATTTACAATCTTCCGGAAGGAAAAACAGATTTAACAATTGCCAACCTACGCCAAAGAATTGTAAATATTTTTGGTAAAAATATGAATGAAAAATTGGTTCCAATTGAAGAACAAACAGATATTTTAAAAATTGGCGGATTCATTACAAAACCCAATTTTGCAAAAAAAAAACGAGGAGAACAGTTCTTTTTTGTAAACAACAGATTCATTAAAAGTGCTTATTTAAATCATGCTGTTCTCAATGCATTTGAAGGATTGTTGAGCCATGGATATCATCCATCATATTTTTTATATCTAAAGGTTCCTCCTAACAGTATTGATATTAATATCCATCCAACAAAGACAGAAATTAAATTTGACAATGAAAGAGATTTATACGCAATTATCAGATCCACAGTCAAACATAGTTTAGGTCAATATAATGTAGTGCCAAGTTTAGATTTTGAAAGAGATGCCAATTTAGACACACCTTATTCTTATAAAAACAAATCAACTAAAACTCCTACTATCGAAGTAGATTCAAATTTCAACCCCTTCAAATCTGATCAAAAATCAATTTCAAAATTTCAGAATAAAGAAATTCCAAAAAACTGGGAATCGCTTTACGTGGAGAGTAAGAAAGAATCATTTGACCTTCAAAATATTGAAGTCCAAGCCGAAATTGTTAGTAATGAATTGTTTGATGAATCTACAGATAACACAAATTATTCAACGTATCAAATTCACCATAAATACATTGTCGGTTCAATAAAGTCTGGTATGGTTTTGATTGACCAGTATCAAGCTCATCAACGAATATTATATGAAGAATTTTTAGCAAAATTAACTATGGATGGTGTTGGACATCAACAATTATTGTTTCCATTAAATATCAATTTGAACAAAGCAGACATTGCTATTATCAGTGAAATTAAATTTGATTTACAAAGTGCCGGTTTTAATATTTCAAGTATATTTGAAGACAGTATTACACTTGATTCTATTCCTGTATCAATTTCTGAAAGTCAGGTTGTTGGTGTTCTAGAAGAATTAATTGAAAATTTTAAAAACGAAATACCTTCCAATAGTTTTAGTCAAATTGATGCAATTGCTAAAAGTTTGGCCAAAAGTTTAGCCATAAAATCAGGAACAAAATTGGTCAACAGAGAACAAGAAAATATATTGAACAAGTTATTTTATTGCAAAGAACCAAACTATTCACCTTACGGTAAAAAAACATTTATCACCTTAACTATTGAAGAGTTAGAGGAAAAATTTAATTTATAAAAATAAAATGGGAAGACTCACTGATGCAATTAAACATTTAATTATATTAAATGTCATTTTATTCGCCTCTGGTTATTTCTTAACAGGAATAGATTTAAGCAATTGGCTGGCCTTATATTTTCCTAAAAATGATCATTTTGGATTCTGGCAATTCGTCAGCCATATGTTTATGCATGGTGGTGTTATGCATATCGTATTTAATATGTATGCGCTTTGGGCCTTTGGTTCTCCATTAGAACAAATGTGGGGTAGAAATAAATTTATATTCTTCTATTTTTCGGCAGGAATAGGTGCTGGACTAATTTATACCGCTGTAAATTATTTTCAGTTTAACAGTGTTTATAACGAACTGATTGCTATTGGTATGCAAAGTCCTGATATTCAAAACTTATTAGAATCAGGTCGATATAACCCTGATATATTGACGCAAATATCAGAAAATAGATTGACCGATTTTTATCATATTTACAATACTCCTGCCGTAGG
>JAUXGV010000210.1 GCA_030621915.1 Flavobacteriaceae bacterium | reverse complement strand
AAATGTCAAATTGATTTAAATTGGAGAAATCATATAAATTTTCAACAAGTACTCTTAATTCGTTATATTTATTAATTCCCTGAGCTTTAAAATTAATAAATTCGTGTGCTTTTTTAACCTCATATAAAGCGGGTTGGGGCGATCTGTCAGGAAATACAATGCCATTATTTAAAAAAGAATTATCCGTTGGCATATTTTCACCATAATCGCCTCCATAGGCATAATATCTTTCTCCTTTTTCATTAGTTTTCCATATGGACTGGTCTACCCAATCCCAAATAAAGCCTCCTTGTAAATTGTCATGTTGCTCAATGATATCCCAATAATCTTGAAAATTACCGGTGCTATTAACCATGGCGTGTGCATATTCACTGGGTATAAAAGGGCGATCGGTTTTAACAGATCCAACCCTTTTGAAAGTTGCAGGTGATGGATATTGAGGAACTATGATATCGGTATTGGTATCCATATCAAAATATCCACCATCATGTGCCTTATAGGGTCGTTCATATTGAACCGGACGTTTGGTTGTATCATGTGCTTTTATAGCATCATATCCTGTAAAAAAATTGACTCCATTCCCTGCTTCATTACCCATAGACCAAATAATAACCGACGGATGGTTTTTATCCCGCTCTACCATTCGAACCATTCTATCTACATGTGATTTTTCCCAGGTTGAATCTTTTGCCAGAGAATATTTACCATAATACATTCCATGAGATTCAATATTCGCTTCATCTACAACATAGAGCCCATATATATCACAGAGTTCATAAAACTTTCTCCCTCTCGGATAATGACTTAATCTTACTGCATTGATATTGTTTTCTTTCCATAGTTGAATGTCCTTCATAATCAATGATTCAGACATCACATGCCCCGTTTCCGGATCAGTTTCCTGAGTGTTGACTCCCTTTAAAGTAATTCTTTCCCCGTTAACCAAAAGCAAGCCCTTTTTAATTTCAACCGTTCTGAATCCAATTTTTCTTGAGGTCGCCTCTAAAACATCTCCCTTTTTGTTTTTCAGCTCTAGGCTAAGGGTGTACAAGTTTGGATGCTCAGCACTCCATTGTTTGACTTTTTCAATTTTAGAGTGGAATTTTACCGTTGAAGAATTTGATTTTGAAATGAAAACATCTCTATATTCACTTGAAATTACTTTATTATTTTCGTTATAAAGTTTGTAAGTAATTAGCCCTTTTTGATCTTTTACAAGATGATTTTTTAGGTCAATTTTAATATCTAATAAGCCATTAATATAGCTAGCATCGAGAGTGGCAGCAATTTCAAAATCTACTATTCTAACTTTGGGTTGGGCATATACATAAACGCTGCGTTCTATTCCGCTAATTCTCCAAAAATCCTGACATTCTAGATACGATCCATCTGTCCATCTAAAAATTTGGAATGCGATGGTATTTTTACCAACTTTTGCTGCTTCACTTATGTTAAATTCTGCGGGTAATTTGCTGCCTTGAGAATAACCAATATATTTTCCGTTAAGCCATACAAAACCACCGGATTTCATGGCGCCAATATGAAGAAAAATTTCTTTGTCAAGCCAGTCAATATCAATACTAAAATCACGGCGATATGATCCAACTGGATTATAATTTGAAGGGACTTTACCAGGTTCTTTGGGATATATTTTGTCTACAAATTCCATATCATCAGCAATAGGAGCCTTATAATCTGTGAATTCGTATTGATGGTTTACATAAATAGGAACTCCAAATCCTTCAACTTCCCAATTTGAAGGAACTTTGATATCATGCCAGTCTGAAACATCCGAATCTGGAATTATGAATGATGAGGGTTTGTTTTTTGGTGATCTAACCCAATTAAATTTCCAAATGCCATCTAGTTTTTGATAATATTTAGCATCTTCAGCATCTTTATTTAAAGCATTGGATTCTGAAGTGAAAGAAGTAAATGATGCATGAGCATCCATTTTATTTTCACCAATGATTTGTTTGTTTTGAATGTAGTAATTGTAATTCTTAATAGGATTTTGGGCTTGGCAGTATACGTTAAGAATACTATTTAATAGAAAAATTACTATTAAAAACATTTTGAAATATGTGTGTTTCATATTGCTAAATTTATGGCGTCATAATATATTTATGTTAAATAAAAACTAACTGTATTTATAATGTTTAAACAGAATTTCTTAAAATAAGGGAACTTGGGTTTTCAATTTGAACATGTTCGTTGTCCATAATCATTTGAGCCAATCTCCCTCCCATATATTTAAAATCAGTAGATATGGTAGTTATTCCTCCTCGAACTATTTCCTTTAAAAGGGTTTCGTTGTATGAAATAATTCCAACATCTTTGGCAAGAATAAATCCCTTCTCCTTCTTTTTTTTGATTACCCGAATCAGATTGCGATCATCTGGAATTAAATAGATTTCTCCCTTATCAATTTCTTTATTATCAAAAGTGCCTATCACTTCATGATCAATACCATGCTCTTTGCAAAATTTTTTAAATCCAATTAGCATACCTTTTGGCTGTTTTAATTCAGGGAAAATGAAAATAAATTTTCTATATCTTTTTATAATCTTGGATTCTTGACTGAGGGCAGAATAAATATCTTTTTCAAAATTTTGGAAGATGGCAGAATACCCAGATAATTCAGGGTGTGATTGATCCAAAATATATACTTTATCCTTTGGTAGTTGTGCAATATCAATATGCGTATTTTTTAAATTCGCTGGCATTATAATATAGCTATTATAATTCCCATTACTTTCATAAATTAATTTACTGAAGACTTCAGGATTAAAATGATGAAAGTAAATATCAACTTCGATATTATCCTCAAGACTATTTAAAAACGAATTATAAAGATCTTCCTTAAATGAATTCAGTTCATCAAATAATAGGAATATTTTTCGTTTAATATTGATATTTTCACTTTTAACATAGTACCCCTTTCCCGCAATAGATAAAACAATTCCTCGTATTTTTAATTCATTGAATGCCAATAAAACAGTATCACGTGAAAGTGAATTGTCTTTTCTTATACTATTGATAGAAGGTAACTGATCTCCCTTTTTCAATGAGCCCTCTACAATTGCATTTTCGATGGATTGGACAATTTGTTTATATTTTGGAATCCCTAAATTGTCGATAACTTTGATAAAATTCATTAAACAAATATATGAATAATACTGGTAGGTACTGGTAGTTTTTTAAAAATTAATTTAATCCTCCTTCGCGTTCGCTTCGGCGGACTAGAAGATATGGTTTAACCATAGAATACAAGTTGGGTTCCCCGACCCTTGGGTCTGAAAATCAGGTTGTTTGCAAAACTTTGAACACCGTTCATAGAAAAGGATCATCTTCCCTAAAAAAAGTTATAGAAAACCCATAAGAGAAATTTAGTGAAGACTAACCGGAATTTAGTTCAATCCCAAGCCCTTGGGACTTCATACTTGGCTTTACAAGCTGTATGAAACCTATTTATTACCACTCGTTTTTCTTCAATTCCAGTATGTCAGAATTGCAATGATTCTTTTAAAAAGAGATTCTCCTCTATATCTTTCTCATAGAACAAAATGTCTCCAAATTTATTATCTGAAATATACATTAATTTTTCATAATGTATAATGTTACAGACTTTTTATCACTTACATCTAGGCTAAACGTAAGTATTGCATCATCTTCAATATCAATTGTTAGGTTACTACTCCCCGGTACTCTTGCCAGAAAAGTCTTTTGTCCGATAATGACTTTTTCTTGCTTCGGATTTGCACCAAAGTCAAACTCCCAATTCATTGGAGCTATTTTAAAATCATAGCTTCCTTTTTTTAATGTAGTTCTTGTTTCATAAATCCCTTTGCTTTTATACTCAAAGCGAGGTGTTATATCCCACTTTTTACCCCAATCATTCATATTGCCAAACAGGTATATAGCATCCGATCCCAATGTTTGATCATTCTCTTTACCAATCTTCAGCTGTACTTCTGCTAAAGCATCCTCTAATTTTACACCATTTATCAACGAAATAGCTAAATCCATAGCTATACTCTGATCGATAGCTATATCTGGTTTTACACCCTTACCTTCAATTTTTCCAATACGTGTTGAGTAATATTCTGCTATTGGCAGGGACAATTGAAACCCGTGTGGCAAATCATACATTTTTTGCGATAGCATCTCGCCAGCAGTAGTTTCGCCTATAATAGTTACCTTTTCTTCATGAGCAAGGGCATCTAGTGTAAACTCAGTGGCACTCGCAGATTTTTTGCTTGTCAATACATACACAGGGCCATCAAAGTGAGGATACATTGGCTTAAACTGTACACGAGTAAGTGGATTCCCTTGTACATCGTTCCAAAACGTCTTCAAGGACCATCCTTCCCATGGTGTCAAATTTTGAACCTCTTCTAATTTAGGCTCGCTTGTATTGTTTTCCCACCATTTTCGTGAAACAAATATTCCAACATCAATGGTGTCAGTCAGTACATGGCCAGCAAGAGGAATACCTGCAAATGTTCCTCCTTCATTATTGCGTAGATCAATAATGAGGGATTTTGTTTCATTTCTTGCAATCTCACGGTAAGCTTTAAATACTCCTTCCTTTGTGTCCACACCGGTCATAGTTGTTACTTTAAGGACTGCTGTTTTCTCAATCCATTCTAGTGAAACACTCTGATAACCAACGCGAAGTGTATCGAAAAATTCAGCCATTTCTTCAGCATTCCTTTCGGGGGTATTAAG
>JAUXGV010000078.1 GCA_030621915.1 Flavobacteriaceae bacterium | reverse complement strand
AAACCCACTGCTTCACAAATGGCTTGTCCTGCAGCTGTATCCCACTCCATGGTTGGCGCAAATCTTGGATAGATATCAGCGTTTCCTTCTGCTACCAAACAAAATTTTAAAGAACTTCCCTTTGATACAATTTCAACTTCTTTATATTTCTTTTTTAAAGAAACAACAAAATCTTCCGTTTCTGAGCTCATATGGGATCGACTTCCTACAACTTTTACCTTGTCATTGATCTTTGAGTTTGGCCTCAAGATCGTAGCTTTTTCTTCTATATCTTGAATATTTTCATTATGGTTTTTTAAAACGCATTTGAATGCTTCTCCCTTTATAACATCTGCATAATACAAAGTTTTTGTATCCGGAACATAAATTACTCCTAATTGAGGTTTGCCATTTTTAACCAAGGCAATATTAACGGTAAACTCCCCATTTCTTTTTACAAATTCTTTCGTGCCATCAAGTGGGTCAACAATCCAACATGTTTCCCAATTTTTTCTTTCATCAAAAGAATTTTGTCTATTTTCCTCACTAATTATTGGAAATTCTGTTTTTACTAAATACGAATTTATGATATCATTACATTTTTGATCGGCTATGGTTAAAGGCGAATTATCATCTTTATATACAACATCAAATTCATTTTGATATATTTTCATTATTTCAGCACCTCCTTCCAAGGCAGCTTGTATAGCAATTTTCAGTTCTTTATTCATTTTTAAATTTTTAATTCTAAATATTTATCCACAAAAGCTTTAATTCCTGTTTCAATATCAGTAGAAGGTTTGAAATTAATATAATCAAAAAGGTTTTGTACATTGGCATAAGTAGATTGTACATCACCCGGTTGCATTTCTTTGAAAACGATTTTTCCTTTCTTACCCAATGCCTTTTCAATGGCTCTAACATAATCCATTAATGCAACGGGACTATTGTTACCAATATTAAACAATTGATAGGGTGCAGAACTTACATTAGGACTTGGATTTTTTGGATCAAATTTAGGATTATTGGCCTTTGGAGCAAGCGGAATCAATCTTTTTATACTCTCCACAATGTCTAATACATAAGTAAAATCTCTGCTCATCTTACCATAATTATAAACATCAAACTCTCTATCTTCAACAATAGCCTTGGTAAAAATATGCAAAGCCATATCTGGTCTTCCCCATGGTCCATAAACCGTGAAAAATCGCAATCCTGTAGATGGAATTTTAAATAAATAAGAATAAGAATGTGCCATCATTTCATTGGCCTTTTTACTTGCTGCATACATGGCCAATGGATGATCTGTATGATGGTTTGTAGAAAATGGAATATTTTCATTTAATCCATAAACAGAACTGGAAGATGCATAAATTAAGTGTTTTACAGGATATGACCTACATGCCTCCAAAATATTTAAAAAACCAGTTATATTACTATCAACATATGATTGAGGATTTTCCAACGAATATCGCACACCGGCCTGAGCGGCAAGATTTACAACATAATCAAATCGGTATTCTTTGAATAAATCAAGAATTTGAGATTTATCCATTAGATCCAATTTATAAAATATTATATCTCCATTAATTGGTTTATTATACTCAATTTTAGAAGTATTAATTTGCAAATCTTCTAATCGTGCAAATTTTAATTTTGGCTCATAATAATCATTGATATTATCTATCCCTATTACATGATATCCTTCTTTCACAAGCAGTTTAGACAAATGATGTCCGATAAATCCAGCAGCCCCTGTAATTAAAATATTACCAGTCATAAAAAAAAATTACTATTATTACAATCTACTATCACTTTGGTCTTTAGGTAGTACTGATTTTACATCAAATATTACGTGCTTCCCATTAACATACTTGCTCAAATCAATATTTAAAAATTCTTTATGAGAAACTGCTAAGATTACCGCATCATAGTCAATATTTATATTTTCACTTTTTGTGATAAGATCAATTCCGAATTCATCTTTGACCTCTTCTGGAGATGCCCATGGATCAAAAACATTTACATTCACTGAAAAAGATTTCAATTCTGTTACAATATCAATGGCTCTGGAATTTCTAATATCTGGGCAATCTTCTTTAAATGTTATTCCCAAAATCAAAACATTCGATTTGTTAACTGAAATTCCTTTTTTAATCATAAGCTTAATTGTTTGTTTTGCAACAAAGGGTCCCATGCTGTCATTTAACCTTCTACCAGCCAAAATTATTTCAGGATTATAACCTAATTCTATGGCTTTATGAGCCAAGTAATATGGATCAACACCTATACAATGCCCGCCTACCAAACCAGGTCGAAAAGGTAAAAAATTCCATTTTGTCCCTGCCGCTTCCAAAACTTCATAAGTATCAATATCCATCCTTCTAAAAATTCTAGATAACTCGTTTACAAAGGCAATATTTAGGTCCCTTTGAGAATTCTCTATTACCTTAGCTGCTTCTGCAACTTTAATCGATGGAGCCAAATGTGTTCCGGCAACAATTATAGACTTATATATCTCATCAACTTTCTTTGCAATTTCTGGAGTTGACCCAGAAGTTACCTTCAATATTTTGGTTACCGTATGTTCCTTATCACCGGGGTTAATCCTTTCAGGTGAATATCCTGCAAAAAAATCAGTATTAAAAGTTAATCCTGAAATTTTTTCTAAAATTGGAATACATTCATCTTCAGTTGCTCCTGGAAATACTGTTGATTCGTAAACAACAATGTCATCCTTACTTAATACCTTCCCAACAGATTCACTAGCTTTAAATAAAGGCGTTAAATCGGGTCGGTTACTTTTATCAATAGGTGTTGGAACTGTAACTATATAAAAATTCGAATTTGATAATTCCTCCAATTCACTTGTTAGCCATAATCCTGTTTTAGAAGTTTCCAATGATTCCAAAGAATTGACATTTACACCCTGTAATTCTTCTGATGAAGTTTCCAATGTTCTATCCTGGCAATTTCTTAATTCATCAATTCTAGGGCTATTTATATCAAAGCCGATTACCTTGTATTTTTTTGCAAATTCAACTGCTAATGGCAACCCCACATAGCCTAATCCAATAATTGTAATTTTAGTATCTTTCATTTTTATATTATTATTGTTTTACGAAGATTCACTTACAAAAAAAGCTAATTTTTAATTTAAAACTGTTTTTATTATACATTGTATATCATATAACAACGACCAATTTTCAATATATTGTTTATTCATTTTTATCTTTTCTTTCCAAATAATTTTGTCATTATATTCTTTTGGGTCTCGTTGCATCGACAAAAGCTTTTCTTCGTTTTTATATTTTAGAGTTGCAGGTCCTGTAATACCCGGTCTGACTGACAAAATAACCCTTTCATCCCCAACCAATTTATCAGCGTACCCAGATACATCAGGGCGCGGGCCAACCAAACTCATATTACCAATAAACACATTAAACAATTGAGGTAGTTCATCCAAATTGGTTCTACGTAAAATTTTCCCAAAAGATGTTATTCTACTCCTATTTAGTGCAGATATGCTTGGCCCTTGATGATCACCAGTCATCGTTCTAATTTTGTACATTAAAAACAACTTTGCATTTCTTCCAACTCGTTGTTGAGAAAACAGTCCAAACTTTTTAGTTGATAAAGTAGCCATAACAATTAAAAATATAATTGGAACGATCATAAAAAAAAGTCCTACAAATGAAAAAAGTACATCAAATAATCTTTTAAGAAACTGTTGATTCCTATTTAAACCTATGGGCTTTTCCAAAAAAATAAATTTATTTAAAAATCTTCTTCAATCGACTAACAATTGATGTTTTTTCATCACTATGATATCCGTTTCCATATTTACCGTATCCATAACCGTATCCATAACCATATCCATAACCTCCGCCATACTTGTTTTTAACCTTAAAATCATTGAGAACATAGGTAATATTTTTTACTTCTCCATTCAAATACTTATCGTCTATCATTTTTGGCATACCTCGTTGCGTATAATTTTGTCGAATCACATACAAAATCGCATCAGAATATTTGAATAATTCCAAAGCATCGGCAACCAGTCCTACAGGAGGAGTATCAATAATTATATAATCGTATTGTTCTTTTAACTCATTGAATAACTCTTCTGTTAAATCACTAATCAATAATTCTGAAGGGTTGGGTGGTACTGGTCCTGAAGTGATAATATTCAAATTTTCAATATCTGTTTTGGTGGTTACTTCATTTAATTTTTTTTCACCAATTAAATAATTGACAATCCCAATTTTATTATCTGTTACAAAATCTGTATGCATTTTTGGTTTACGTAGATCCAAGCCAACCAAAACTGTCTTTTTCCCACTCATGGCAAAAACTGTAGCCATATTTTCTGCACAAAGAGTTTTTCCTTCACCACTAACAGATGAGGTAACAATAATAGTTCTTGATTTTCCTTTCTTGTTGAACAAAAATTGAATATTTGAACGTAGTGCTCTAAATGATTCAGCAATAGTGGAATTTGGCTTTTTATCCACAATCAATCTAGTTTTGGTATAAGGGTTTTTTCCAATAACACCTAAAACTGGAATTTTATAAGCTTTTTCAATTTCTTCAACTGTATGTATTTTATTGTTTAAAGTTTCTTTGGTTAATATATACAGCATCGGTAGCATGGTTCCTAACATCAATGCTATCAAATAATTAAACGGTTTTTTTGGCTTAATTGGTAATTGCCCAACATCTTTAGCTTTGTCCAAAATCTTAATATCAGAAACATTTGCCGCAATGGCTGTTCCTGCCTCGTAACTTTTCTGCTTTAAATAATTGTAATTAGTCTCAGTGATATTATATTTTCTCTGAAAATTAAGTAATTTTTGTTCTTTTGGCGAGAGATTACTCAATTTGGTATTACTCTTTGACAACCTTCTTTTAAGACTATTTAAATTATCTATTGTAATAGCTTTAAGCGATCTCAACTGTTCCAATAAAATTTTTCGCTCGATTTTTATTTCGTCATTTACTCTAATTAATGGAGGGTAAGTTGATTTAACTCTGCGCTCAAGACCTTCTTTTTCTTTAGATAATAATATCAAATTATTCAAACTCGATGAAATATTCGGATCTTCAATATTAACTAAAGCCGGTGCAGGAATATCATCACTGTAAATTTCATTGTTTCTTAAATAATTTTCTAAATTATTCAGGTAATCAATTTTATTCTGCATTGTTAGAACTTCAGTATCCAATAATGTCACTTCATTTAACAATGAATTTCCTTCAGCTGATAAATTATAAATATTATTTTGCTGTTTATAGGAACCCAAATCATTTTCTATATTCTGTAAGCTATTCGACTCAATTTCAAACAAAGTATCTATATAACGTTGAGTTTTTAAAGCATAACCTATTTTTTGCTCTTTCTGATCCTTATCTAGTTGAATAACCGTGGTATTGATAAAATCCTCTAACTTCCTTTTATTGGTACCTTCAAAACTCAACTCAATCAATGAAGTTCCTTTTTTTAACGTTGAAACATCTAATTTTTGATATTTTTTAACAACACTATTAAAACTATTGAAACGAACATAAAAGGTCTTTTCTGATAGGTCATAAAGAGCATTTTCATTGGTTATTTTAAAATTAAAAAAAGGTGTTTCACAGAAAGAATTTAAAGCGAAAATTTTCGAATATTCCAACTCATTTTCATTTGGAACAAAAGATTTTGTTTCATCCAAATTATAGTTGATCAAAGTATTTTTCTCATCATCAAATTCGAGTGAAATTTTAACTTCATCATTATTAATAAACTCAAGTTTGATATCATTATTTTGAAGTTGAAATTGAAATGTATCTAAATAAATGCTAAAAGGCACATCTCCGTAAATATTTCTTTTACGATAGCTACCATCAACCAAATAATCAATATATAATTTTAACTCATTAACTACCTTTTCATTATGAGATCTTGATTTTAATATCGCAATAATCGTTTCAACCTTATCACTGGGCCCTCCCCAATTAAATGCAATATTTGTACTCGATGAGAATAATGGATTTTGTTCATCGTTAACCGTAATCAAACTCTTTAAATTGTAAATTTTTTGAGATCGCATATTTACAATTTTAGCAATGATCAATGCGAAAACAACTGTTATTAAAAACAATTTCCAATAACTGGCAACCTTAAAAAGATATTCCTTTATATCGAATGATTGTATTTCTAAATCAAATTTATTTACCTCTTTCATTTCTATTTTAAAGCTTGAACTAGAAGAATTGTTGTAGTAAGTAATGACAAAACCGCAAGTATTGTTGTAATTGATTGCATTCCTGTGGTTCCAGTACCCCAAGATTTTTGTTTCAATGGTTCTACATATATCACATCGTTAGATTGAATAAAAAAATTATCAACGTCAAAAGTGGCCAGATCAAGCATATTGATTGTATATCTTTTTGTTCCATCAATATTCTTTCGAAAGATAGAAACATTCTTTCTATTTCCTACAACTGTAATATCTCCTGCACTTGCAATTGCTTCAACAAGGTTTACCTGGTTCTGATAAATCACAATTGTACCAGTTTTTTTTACCTCACCCAATATTGTAAACCTTATACCTGCCAATTTAACTGTGATAAATACATCATCAGGGTTTTTAAAATAACTTTCAAATTCTTTTTCAATTTTTTCACGAACCTCTCTTGTTGTATAACCTAAAACATTAATTTCACCAATATAGGGCAATCTGATATTACCATGTTTATCAACAGAATAACTTGTGAAATATAAACTTTCCTTGGAATACCTTATGTTATTGTCTTCACTTGATGACGACTGAAATAAATCAACTAATTTCTCATCAGAAGATTTTATTTGAATATCCAACATATCATTCACTTGCAATTTATAAGGAATATCTTGTAGTTTTCTAATGGAATCATTTGTTTGTGCTTCGCCTTGAAAATAAATTAAATCCTTATTAGGTATACATGAAGTACAAATAATTGCAAGAAAAACAAAAGTTAAATACTTATTCATATTTTGATTTTGACTGAATGGCAAATATAATTTTAAATTTTTTACAACAATAATTTTTCTTCTTATTTTCGCAAATAAAAAATAGTTTTGTATCATTCATTTTTATCATATTTCAAGTTTTTGATTAAATCAACAAATGAGCATGGTATCCACTCTCCGTTTGTTTATGATTTTTTAACATTATGTATGTATAAACCAAGTCATAATTTTAGAAAAAGATTTGAACAAATTAGGTTGAATTTAGATACCAACAATCAAACCATTGACGTGGAAGATTATGGAGCAGGATCGAAAAAAAATAAAAGTAACAAAAGAACAATATCCTCAATTTCAAAAAATGCAGGTATCTCAAACAAAAGAGGAGAGCTTTTATATAATATTGCTCAATATTTCAAGCCTGAAAAAGTACTTGAAATTGGAACTTCTCTTGGTCTTGCTACATCATGCTTATCCATAGGGAATCCCTTGGCTCAAATATTGACTCTTGAAGGATGCCCAAATACTGCTAAAGTCGCTGAAGACCAACTTAAAAAAGCTAATTGCGATAATGTTAAAATCATTATAGGTGAATTTAAAAATACATTACCTAATATATTAAAAAATAATACTTTTGATTTAATATATTTTGATGGAAATCATAAAATGGAACCCACCATTGATTACTTTAAAAAAGCGGTTAACAATACAAAAAATAATAGTGTGTTTATATTTGATGATATACATTGGAATAGTGAGATGGAGCAAGCCTGGAATTATATTAAAAGTCATAATAAAGTAACTATTAGTATTGATACTTTTCAGTGGGGCATTGTTTTCTTCAGAAAAGAACAATTTAAACAGCATTTTACAATAAGAATCTAATTAAATATTACCTTAATATGACAACTTTAATTAATTTTGATTGGATATGAAGCATCCCATAAAAATAGTAATCTTATGAAAATTTATACTAAATCAGGTGACGCTGGAGAAACTTCCCTATTTGGGGGAACGCGTGTTAAAAAATTTAATTTGAGAATTGAAGCCTATGGTACTATAGATGAACTTAACTCTTATATTGGATTGGTTAGAGATCAGAAAATTGATTCTAAAATAATAAAAACTTTAATCAAAATTCAACATGATTTATTTATTATCGGATCCATGTTGGCAACTCCAAAAAATAAAGAAGTATTAAAAAGTGGCAAAAAAAGGCTTCAGATTCAAAACATTGAAAACAATGATATCATATTTTTAGAGAACGAGATTGACAATATGAATCTTTACTTGAAACCCATGAAAAATTTCATTCTTCCAGGAGGTCATACAACAGTGTCATTCTGTCATATTTCAAGATGCATATGTAGAAGAGCTGAAAGAATTGCTACACAGCTAAATGAACAAGAGGAAGTTAGTAAATACATATTGATATATTTAAATAGACTATCCGATTATTTATTTGTGTTGGCACGGAAGTTGTCTCTTGACAATGAAGTAATTGAAATTCCATGGATACCAAAAAAATAATTAATTGGTAATCATCATGAATTTCAGAAAAATAAAATAAAAACAGGAGTTTTTTAATTTTAAAAAATAATGCATAAAAAGCTTGGATTTTTAATCAAAAAAATTACTTTTGCATTTTAAACAAAATGATTTTCAATTATGTATTGGACATTAGAATTAGCATCTTATTTAAGTGATGCACCTTGGCCAGCAACCAAAGACGAACTAATAGATTACGCAATTAGAACAGGAGCTCCTTTGGAAGTTGTTGAAAATTTACAAGCATTGGAAGATGAAGGTGAAAGCTATGAAATTATTCAAGAAATTTGGCCGGATTATCCTACGGATGAGGATTTTCTCTGGAATGAGGATGAATATTAAAAAATAAGTCTCCTTGGAGGCTTTTTTTGTATACCACCAAATTTTTATTTAAAGATTGTCAAAGCAAATAATCTCTCGATTCGTTGTCGAGATTAATATATAAAAAAATGAGTTTTATTGATTCTGTATTGAAAATTTTTGTCGGCGACAAAACAAAAAAAGACCTAAAATTACTCCAACCCATTGTTAACGATGTTAGATCATTTGATCAATCAATGGAATCATTGACTTTAGATGAATTACGAAATAAAACTTCTGAATTCAAAAATAAAATCAAGATTGCAACAAAGTCAGTTACTGATCAGATCGATGTCTTAACAATCGAAATTAAAACTGCAAGTGTTGATCGTAAAGAAGAAGTATATAAAGAGATTGACCTTCTTAAAGATGAAGAATATACAACTTCTGAAAAAGTATTAATTGATATTCAGGCTGAGGCTTTTGCGGTGATAAAAGAAACTGCAAAACGCTTTACAAATCATACCACATTAAGAGTCAAGGCTACTCCCAATGATAGAGAACTATCTTCCAAAGATTATGTGAATCTTGATGGAGATTATGCCATATGGAATAATACTTGGGATGCATCAGGAATGACAATTGTTTGGGATATGATCCATTATGATGTTCAATTAATTGGTGGCTCTGTATTACATCAAGGCAAGGTTTCAGAAATGATGACAGGTGAAGGTAAAACATTGGTTGCAACCTTACCCATTTATTTAAATTCACTGACTGGAAATGGAGTTCATGTTGTAACTGTAAATGACTATTTAGCCAAACGTGATGCCTCATGGATGGGCCCAATATTCGAGTTTCACGGTCTATCCATTGATTGTATTGATTTACATCAACCTAATTCTGAAGAAAGAAGGAAAGCATATCAGGCGGATATTACCTATGGAACCAACAACGAATTTGGTTTTGATTATTTAAGAGATAACATGTCTCATTCACCCAATGATTTGGTTCAACGTCCACATAATTATTCAATTGTGGATGAAGTTGATTCCGTATTAATTGATGATGCCCGTACCCCATTAATTATTTCAGGGGCTACACCACAAGGGGATCGTCATGAATTTAATGAATTAAAACCAAAGGTTGATCAGATAGTCCAACTTCAGAATAAGTATTTAGTCGGACTTTTAGCAGAAGCAAAAAAATTAATTGCAGATGGAAAATCTAAAGATGGAGCATTTTTATTATACAGAGTTTTCAGAGGAATCCCCAAAAATAAAGCCTTAATCAAATTCTTAAGTCTGGAAGGAATTAAACAGTTATTACAAAAAACTGAAAATTTCTATATGCAGGATAACAATAGAGAAATGCCCAAAATCGATGAAGAACTTTATTATGTAATAGAAGAAAAAAATAATTCTATTGACTTAACTGATAAAGGTATTGCACATTTGGCAGGTGAAAATTCCGAAGACCACTTCTTCGTTTTACCAGATATGGGCGTTGAAATAGGAATCATTGATGCAAAAGATATTTCTAAAGAAGATAATGCAAAAGAAAAAGAAGAATTATATCGGGAATTTAATATTAAAAGTGAAAGGATTCACACACTAAACCAATTGTTAAAAGCATATTCTCTTTTTGAAAAAGATGTGGAATATGTAATCATGGACAATAAAATTAAAATTGTTGATGAGCAAACGGGTCGTGTTATGGACGGACGACGTTATTCCGATGGTTTACATCAAGCTATTGAAGCAAAGGAAAATGTAAAGATTGAAGATGCCACTCAGACTTTTGCCACCATTACATTACAAAACTATTTTAGAATGTACCGAAAATTATCGGGAATGACCGGTACAGCAGTTACTGAAGCGGGTGAATTATGGCAAATTTACAAATTGGATGTTGTGGAAATTCCAACCAATGTGCCGTTGATTCGTGATGATCGGGAAGATTTAATTTATAAAACCAAACGTGAGAAATATAATGCAGTTATAGATGAAATTGTTACGTTAGTTGAGGGAAAAAGACCTGTCTTAGTTGGAACAACTTCCGTTGAAATTTCAGAATTATTGGGCAAGATGCTTTCGATTAGAAAAATACCCCATAATGTACTGAATGCTAAATTGCATAAAAAAGAAGCTGATATTGTTGCTTCAGCCGGTAAACCAGGTGTTGTTACTATTGCAACCAATATGGCTGGTCGTGGTACGGATATTAAACTAAGTGACGAAGTGAAAGCTGCCGGTGGGTTGGCAATTATAGGTACAGAACGTCACGATTCAAGAAGGGTTGACCGTCAATTACGTGGTAGAGCAGGCCGTCAGGGAGATCCAGGTTCATCTCAATTTTATGTATCTCTGGAGGATAATTTAATGAGGCTATTTGGGTCTGAAAGAATAGCTAAAATGATGGATAGAATGGGCCTTCAAGAAGGAGAAGTTATCCAACATTCTATGATTTCAAAATCTATTGAAAGAGCTCAGAAGAAAGTAGAAGAAAATAATTTCGGAATACGTAAACGATTATTAGAGTACGATGATATTATGAATGCTCAACGTGAGGTAATTTATAAACGAAGAAAACATGCTTTGTATGGAGAAAGATTACAAGTTGATATATTAAACATGGTTTATGATACTTGTGATGCCATAGTCATGGAAAATAAACCAAACAATAACTATTCAAATTTCGAATTTGAATTGATTCGTTTTTCATCTTCCACATCTCCTTTTACTGAAGAAGAATTTATCGAAAAAGATGAAAGAGTTTTAGTTGAAGAATTGTTTCAGGAAGTTTATAAACATTATCAAGATAAAATTGAAAGAAATGCTGTTACTGCCTTTCCTGTTATTAAAGATGTTTATGAAAAACAGGGAGATCGTTATGAACGAATTATGGTTCCATTTACAGATGGAGTAAAAACCCTTTCCGTTGCTACTAACTTAAAGGATGCCTATGAAAGTAATGGTAAACAGTTGATTAATGACTTTGAAAAGAATATATCCTTGGCCATTATAGACGATACCTGGAAAAATCATTTGCGTAAAATGGATGATTTAAAACAATCAGTTCAAAATGCAACTTATGAACAAAAAGACCCTTTATTGATTTATAAATTTGAAGCCTTTGAGTTATTTAAAATTATGATTGATAAGGTAAATAAAGATGTATTGTCATTTTTATTTAAGGGTGAATTACCAAGTCAGAGTTCACAGCAAGTTTCTCAAGCCAGAGAACAAAAAAAAGAAAAATTGCAATTAAGCAAAGAAGATTATGAAAATACAAGTCAAAATTCTCAGGCTCATCAAACTCAGCAACCTCAGATAACTGAAACCATTGTTAGAACTGAACGCAAAATAGGTCGGAACGAAAAGGTTACTATAAAGCATATTACAAGCGGCGAAAGTAAAATAGTTAAATTTAAACAAGCCATCCCTTTAATTCAGAAAGGTGATTGGGTGGTTGTAGATAAATAATATTTTAGGAAATTAATTCAGAATCATCTCTTTTGTTTTGTTCCTATCTATTTTATTTGTTGCCGTCATTATAAATTTTTTAACATAGTAAACCTCTTTGGGTTTCTCATAATTATGGATTGATTCTATTTTTGAAATTTGATTCAATAATATTTTCTGATTAGAAATAGTGTGGTCTCCCTCTATAATCAATATTACCTTATCCCCTAAAATATCATCATCAATAGAACTAACAAAGAATCTATGGTTCATAATTGGTTGAATTTTTTTTTCAATTAGTTCAGGAATTAATTTTATCCCCCCAGAATTGATAACATGATCGTATCTACCAAGCCATTTAAACTCTGTATCAGAAACTAGATCAACAATGTCATTCGTAATTATTGCCTTCTCTGCCACTCGAAGTGCGTCAATAACAAGGCAATCTCTATCGTCTTTACTTAAAACAACATTTGGTAAGCATTGATAATGATTATTATCAATAACGTATCCAGAAGCCTTATTTAAAGCCCTAACGGCAATGTGAGTAACTGTTTCAGTCATTCCATAGGTAGCAAATATTTTAGTGGGTAATTCCCATATTTCAGACTTAATGTCATTTTTTACTTTACCGCCACCCACAATTAATATCTTTATTTTTTCTAATTTGTCTAGTGA
>JAUXGV010000179.1 GCA_030621915.1 Flavobacteriaceae bacterium | reverse complement strand
TAGTTTTTGCATTATAATTAAACTTATTTTTTATTTTTAAAACTAAAATTATACCTCAAATAAAATCCAGCGCTGGCATAATCAAATTCTTCTATCGTAATGGAATTCAATGAATATTTAAAATAAGGTTCTATCACAAGCGATTGTCTTTTTTTGTTTATCGGAAACTCCATTCCAAAAGAAAGATTCAACATACTGGCAAAATCGAAGTCTACATCTGGATTCTCATTTGTAATTACAGTTTCGTTGGTTCGCAAAACACTATACCGTGTAACATTATTACCCGACAAGTCTTGAAAGCTATTTTCTATAGTAGTATTTCTAATATAATCTGTTTTAGTGGATTCTTTGAAATAAGATGTCGATGAAAACCCTGCAGATACAAACACATTTTTTTTTGAAATTTCAAAGTTATATTTAATATTTAAAGGAATTTCTATTCCATTAACAGTTGCTTCGAGAGAAGTTTGTTGTATACCTACATTATCAAGGGATTCCGAAGAACTCAACAGTTCATTTTGTGTATCAAATTTTTGATTCGTATAAAGAATTCCAGTAAAAATATCAAACTTTTTCAAAACAGGAATCTCCACCGTTACACCACTTGCGAACCCAATATTTGAATTGCTATTCTCAGTAATCATATTAACCATAGGAGATACATTCAATCCTATTTTTACAGATTTTTTGATCACTTTTTTAACAGATTCATCGTCATTAACAGCCATCAAATCTTCTATGCTTTTTTGATCATCAACTTTATTAGTCGGATTTGAAGACTCTACTTTACTCTTTTCAGCTTCATTTTGGACCATCTTATTATCATCATTATTAATATCCTCTATTTTAGGGTTTCTGGTATTCACTTTCAAAGAATCATTTTTCTCTGTTTTAGAAAAGACTAAAGTCGATTCCTTTTTGTTTTCTTTATCCTCCTCGTCTTTTTTATTCAATATCGCAATCTGGCCTTTGTCAGATTTTCTTATACCCTGAATAGAACTTGGATTATTTAAAATATTGGAATCAACGTTTTCTTCCTTCGCCACACTTTTTTCAACATCATTTTCAAAATTCCCTATCCCACTATTGTTATTATCTAAATCATCTCTTTTTTCAAGTTCCTTATTTTTAGGTTCTTCTCCAACCAATTGTATTTCATTATTTTGATATGAATCCGAACTTGGAATTAATATTTTACTTGTAATTCCCGCCATTACAAGTATCAAAACAATACCAGCAAATCGCCATAAAAATAATATTCTTCTTTTCTTGTGTTCTTGCCTAGCAAGGAGCATTTGCCAATGTTCAGGATTATATTCTACCTCCCTATTTTCAAGGGATTCTATTATTTTATTAGTCAGTATTTTATCAAATTTATCATTCATCATTTATCAAAAGTTTTTGTGAATTAAGATTCTTAACTTTTTTTTTGCTCTCGTTAAATACACTCTTGATGTACTAATTCCAATATTTAATTTTTCAGATATTTCTTGATGATTATACCCTTGTATTTCAAATAGATTGAATACGATTCGATGTGTTTCAGGCAATTGATCTAAAAGCTTAATAATATCATCTGCCATTAAATTATCAAGGATTTCTATATTTAAACTTTGTTGTTCTACTCCTTCAATTTCAAGATGGTTTTGGTGTTTTGCATTTTTTCTAAAATGATCAATTGCCGTATTTATCAGTATTCGTCTAAGCCAATTTTTAAATGGACCAGAATTATTATAATTTTTTTTCTGAATAAAGCTGAATGCCTTTAAAAAACTATCATTTAGTATACTCACCGCATCATCATTAGAATAAGTATAAAGTCGGCATATGCTCAGAGCATATCCATAGAACTGCTTATAAAGCATTTCCTGATACAATACCTTTCCTTTTTTACACTCCTCAATGAGTTTATTTTCACTTAATAAATGTTCCAAATTAATCTTGCGTTATGATATAGCGAAAATAGATATTTTAATAATTAATAAGTTGATTAATTGTACATATGCCTCAGAATTTTCATTTGAATTATATGAGCTAAATATATGATAGCCACATGTGTTTTTATGAACATTATCTCCTATTAAATCTTTCAAACTAACATCTATTATATCCTTAACATATGCCTCACAAAGATCTTCCTTTGAATTATGAATGACCATTAAATTTATAGAGCAGGGGTCATCGGTATGAATAATTCCATCCTATAATATTTCAAAGTTATGCTGTGTACAGCCTCCCGTATAGGATAAGTTAATTTTAAGTACATCTGGTTCCATTTTTACATCATTAATATCAAACACATCATCTGTTTGAATATTTTTCTTTCGATTGGCTTCAATAGTATCAAATTGATTTTTTATTTTTAATACAACCTTCGTTTCATTTTCCAAAGAATCAAAATTATTAATCGCATCATTAAATGACACTGTGATTATAATTAACAATATTGATAGCAGTATGTTAATTAATTTTGTCATATATTTTGGACCAATTATTCAAAAATTCTAAATGATTTTACTCAATTGTCAATGTTAAATCACCGGAAACATAATAAACATGACAACAATCTGCTCCAACCCTATAATCGGATCTAACAATTTCTTGTCCATCAACGAATCCAATGAACTGAATTTCAATTTGAAAATTTTGAATGTCATCCGAGAATTCATCACCAAATAAGGTATAAGTACCCGTTGCTTGCATTTGCTCCAATTCAGTCGTACTAAATTCTCTGGTAATATCGTTTTGATTTCGCAGATGAATCACTTTAAAGTCGTCTAAGGCTATGGGTTCTTCTACAGGGTTTTCAATTTTCACGACAATGGTTTTAAATTCTTCCGTACAGGCTATTTCTTCACAAGAGTCAGCATCACCTGTATTCAAGCACGATTGAAAACTGAACATTACTGTGATGATCAATATTTTAATTCCTTCTTTCAAAATTTTGTTCTTATTATTTTTATCAAGGTTATTCAAATTATTCATTGGATATCCCAACCAGAGAATCTTCAAAACAATTCTCTGAATAATAGTTGCAATTTTCAATAATTCCATTTTCATGAACCGTAAAACGAACTAGGGTTTCAAAATATATTTCAAAAATCTTGTTTTAAAAAATACACTTCAATACCAATACGATAAGTGTATACCAAACGCTACATAATTTTTAAAAAAATTCATGTAATTTTATATAAGCCTAAAAATCATATTTCCATATCTTAATTATTTAGGTATTAATTATATTGCTTAAATCATTGACAACTTTGAGCTCCGTCCAATTGGCTTCTTAACATATCAATATAATCTTTAAATACTTCCGGTTCATTAAAATACTCAAAACTACTTTGTGTTTTTTACCATTAACCAATTGTAATTCCAACTATCCTTCTCCACTATAGGCACAATCAGGACAACCCATAGTTTCCGGTAAATCAAAAAATGTGTCTATCCGATTAAAATCGAATATGGAATTCAATATTTTATTATTAAGGGCTTCTGAACAAATAGCTATTTCCGTTGAATTATAAAATTTTTCTTTTTTGTAGATAACCGATCTCAGCTCCAGTATCATTTCGTATTTACAATAACCAAAGGGTTCATCAAAAAAAGTACCATATCTTACTTAAATTATTAAAGATAAGGTTAAAAGTATTTTTTATATATCAATCGAATATTGGTTCTACAACCAATACAATGAAAAAGAAAGAAGTGCTAGGTAATGTGAGTTATTTTACTATATCATTCAATTCACCGGTTAATACCCCCGTCACACTCCAATGATTGAAACTATTTCCTTCATCATCACCTTGTTCAATAACCACCTGAATTGAATGTTTACCGGGTTTTAAGAAACCTAAAGGAATAATTTTTGGCGGGGTAACAGTTGCAGGGCACCAGTTGGATCTGCTCAGGTCACTAGATGACAATCCATTTGAAAAATTTCCGGAAGAAGGGTTGGATAAACGGTAGGTGGCACAGTCAGTTCTCCAGGGTACTTCGCTAAACACCAATTTTCCATCTATAAATACTTTATTTAACCGTTGATTAAATTCATCTCCACCACCCCATCCTCCATGGCCGGTTGAAGTATATAATAATTTTAGATTCTCTACATTTTTGATCACCTCAAAATGGGACTCAAGCGTGTCATTCTTAAACATTTTACCATAGTTTTGACCGGACATCTCCAAAATATTAAGGGTGCTAAACAAGGGTTTGATATATTTTTTCTTGGGTTCCGTTTTTTCCCATGCCGGGTAAAAATTAAGATCCAAACTTACTTTATGCCCACCTTTATCATAATTTCCGATAAATACACCCATCCATATTTCCTTTTCAGAATTGGGTATTAACGAAGTGATTTCTTGTTTATAAACTACAGAATCTCTCCATTTATAGTTATTGATTTCCCTTTTGGTGTTGAAATGTGAGACTCCAAAGGATGTGAAAAACCGTATCAATTCAACGGGTACTTCATAATTGGAGGTACTGACAACACCCTGATATTCTTGACCCATATTGTCGGTAAAAACCGGTAATTCTTTAATTCCATTTTTAAAGCCATCCAATACTGATTTTTCTTTTTTATGCGAAACTGTAAACAAGCTACAAGTTCTATCATAGGCATCTCCATTTGACCAATTGGTTAAAGTTGCAAAAACTGAAGCTCCTTCATTGTTTATTTTCGGTAAAGCAACCTTTTTTAAAATGACGGTTCCATTCGATACTCTAAAGGTATGATTCACTTGATCAAGCTGACTCGTTTTTATGTTGGTGTCAAAATTAATCTGCTGTTTATCAAATATGGGAAGGGTTATATATCTCGATTCAATCTGAAGCTCCCGAAGTTTAGATATAGAAATTTCTTCTGCCTCTTTATTAGGGTATACCAAATCCAAACTTTTAGACAATTCAATAATACTTGTGGCTATTAACCTTTGATTACCATTCATTTTAATTTTTAAAACCAGGCTATTTTCAGGTAAGTAATTTTTATAGGGAGAACCTTTAGCCATTGCTTTATCTGTGTACCATACTTCTATTGTATTTGAAAACGCTTTATAAACAGCTTTTTTACATTTGTATCCTAATATTTTTTCAGTTTCATTTTCAAAAACAGGTTTTGGCAGAGAATCAAAACTTTCTATTGTCTTAAAATATTCTTCATTATACTTGATGATGTCAACAACAGAACCTTCTTTAAAATCTATAAATGATAGCGTTTTATCATTCTCTTTTGACAAATAAGCAATGTCATTATAAAAAATAAATGAAGCATTTGGCTTGTTTTCTTTATCCTTTTCATTTTTGTGATAAATAACCTCAATCGGATTTTGAGAATAAATAAGCCCAACGAAAAAATAAAATATTGGCAATACAGTTTTTTTAATTAAATTTAATCTTCTATTATTTCTGACAATTTTCATTTAAAATTTCTATAGATTATTATTCTTTAATTATATTATTAAGCCATTTCTCTGCAAGAATTGGCCATGTCTCAGGAGCCTCACTACCCTTTCTTAAACCATATCCATGATCCCCTTTGGGATATAAATGAAATTCTACAGGAATTTTATTTTCTCTTAATGCAGAAGCCATTACCAATGAACTATTTGCATATGGATCCGTGGCAGTAACAAATAAAAACATAGGAGGTGTATCAATGGTTAAAGTTAATTCCGGGGTCAGACTATTATTTTCACCCTCATCCAGATATGCAGGATAAATTAGAAGCGCAAAATTAGGTTTACTTGAAACTTGATCTATTTCATCAATGATGGGATATGTTTGTTTCATGAAATTTGTACTTGCCCGAGCAGACAGACTTCCTCCTGCTGAGAATCCCATGACACCAATTTTGTTTGGGTTCAAACCCATTGATGTGGATTTACTTCTAACGATTCGAATCGCTCTCTGAACATCCATT
>JAUXGV010000239.1 GCA_030621915.1 Flavobacteriaceae bacterium | reverse complement strand
AAATGGAATTATTATTAGATTTCCCAACAATTGGTGAACCTCATTATGCAGCGGGTATTCCAGCGGAATTGATAGCTAAAAATTCTAAAAAAATATACAGATTAGAAGAGAATCAACATCCATATGCTGCAAAAACTGAAGCTGAAGCAAAAGTTGTAAGAAATGGTAATGAAGTCCATATTAATATGACTATGATTCGTTCGCACTTTGCACCTGATAATATTGAAGGTGTTCAAGTAGGAGATAAAGTCTTTTTCCATGTTACGAATTTAGAACAAGATTATGATGTTCCTCATGGTGTTGCAATGATCGGGGCAAATACTTCCGAATTGTTAATTATGCCAGGGCAAACTGAAACATTTGTTTGGGAACCAAAACAAGTTGGGGTATGGCCATTCTATTGTACAGATTTCTGTTCAGCACTACACCAAGAAATGCAAGGTTATGTAAGAGTATCGCCAAAAGGATCAAACGTTCCAATAAGTTTTACTTTAGATGATGATGCGGTTGACGCCGAGTAAATTAAATTGAAGTTTAAGTTAAGTATTTTTTTGAAATCGGGTAGGGCGTAAAAATTCTGCCCGATTTTGTTTTAATTAAAAAGTAGAAATACAATGAAAAAATCAAAAATTCTTATGATTATAGGTTCGTTGTTGCTCCTTGGGTTATTTATTTTCCCTCTGTGGAATATAACCTTGGAAGCGCCACAATATCCTATTCCTTTAGGTATGGACATTCATATTAATAAATTTGCAGACACCCATGAATTTGATATCAAGAATATCAATTTGATGAATCATTATGTAGGTATGCAATATATTCCAGAAACTATTCCAGAATTTAAAATGTTCCCAATAGTTATAGGTGCTATGATTCTTTTAGGAGTAATTATTGGGTTTGTTGGAAAACATAAATTATTTCTCACATGGTTCATTATTATGACATTGCTGGGTACTGCAGGAATGTATGATTTTTATTTATGGGAATATGATTATGGACATAATTTAGATCCAAAAGCCATAATGAATTTTAAAAATCCCGATGGATCGGTAATGGGTTTTCAACCACCGCTATTTGGCACAAAGAATATTTTAAATTTTACTGCACATTCTTACCCTAGACTTGGAGCATATTTTATGTTTGTTGGAATGTTACTAACTTTTATTGCATTTTTTGTAGGGAAAAAAGAAGCTAAAATTAAATAAATAATTTTTTTGGGGTAGGGTTAAATTGAGCATAATAAAATTCTATTATGCTCAATTTCCATTACCTTTGCATTACTAACTAATAAAAATGAAAAACTTTGCCCTAACATTGTTTACGTTATGTTTATTATTTATGGGTTCATGTTCCATTGAACCTGAAAAAATAAACTTTGGCTCTGATGCCTGTCATTTTTGTAAAATGACCATTGTTGATCAACAGCACGCCGCTCAATTTGTAACTAAAAAAGGAAAACAATTTAAGTTTGATGCTATTGAGTGCATGTTGAATGAGATGTCGGAAAATGAAATTAGCAATATTGCTATTTATAGGGTTTCTGATTATGGGTTTCCACAATCAACCACCAATGCAGAAAATGCAATCTATCTAATTAGTCCAGATATTAAGAGCCCAATGGGTGCTAATTTATCGGCTTTTTCTGAGAAAGAAGGTGCACAAAAATTTGTTAAAACAGATAATGACAAATTATATACTTGGCCAGAGATTAAAGAAAAATATTCGATAAAATAATATGCGAAATATTTTTTTCCTTCCAATTTTTTTCTTCTTTGTAAGTGTTTTACAAGCCAAACAGATTGAGGTTTGTTCTACTTGTCAAATAAAAACCCTAAAAGAAGCTATTTCTAAAGCTAATGATGGCGACGAAATATTAATTCAGAGTGGTATTTATAAGGAACATAATATTGTAATAAAAGATAAATCTATTCGTATTCGAGGAATTGATAACCCCATTATTGACGGAGAAAATAAGGAAACCATTTTCAATATAAATAGCGATAATTTTAGTATTGAGGGATTGACTATCATTAATGTTGGGTCGAGTTATACGAAAGATTTTGCCGCAATTTATATATCTCGGTCAAATCATTTTACCATTAAAAACAATATTTTGAAAAATGTGTTTTTCGGTATGCTGGTAGAAAAATCTCATTTTGGAATTATCACTGGTAACGATATAAGCAGTTCTGCAATTGAGCAAGCGGGTTCAGGTAATGGAATTCATTTGTGGCATAGTTCAAATATGAAAATCAGCGATAATACTTTACATGGACTAAGGGATGGAATTTATTTTGAGTTTGTTAAAAATAGTGAGATTTTCAATAATCACAGTTATGAGAATTTACGTTATGGCTTGCATTTTATGTTTTCAAATAATAACGAATATCATAACAATATTTTTGTCAATAATGGCGCAGGGGTAGCGGTGATGTTCTCCAAATTTGTTAAAATGAAAAATAATAAATTTCAGGAAAATTGGGGTTCTGCCTCATATGGATTGTTATTAAAAGAGATTTATGATGCCGAAATTGAAGACAATATTTTTGAACAAAACACTATAGGCATCAGCGTTGATGGTTCTACAAGAATCAATTATAAGAAAAATACTTTTGTTAGAAATGGATGGGCTGTAAAAATTGTTGGAGCCTGTTATGAAAATAATTTTCAACAGAATAATTTTTTACATAATGCGTTGGATTTATCATATACGGGCAAAATAAATACAAATAAATTTGATAATAATTATTGGAGTGATTATACAGGTTATGACTTGGATAAAGATGGTGTAGGTGATGTGCCATATCGTCCGGTAAAATTGTTTTCATATATTGTTCATAGAACACCTGAATCCATTATTTTACTTAGAAGCTTATTTGTTGATATCATCAATTTTTCCGAGAAAGTTTCACCGGTTTTTACACCTGATAATTTGATGGATAGTAACCCTTTAATGAAAATTGTGAATGATACAAATTAGTAATCTAAATAAGAAATTTGGTAAACTGGTTGTTCTGGATGGATTGGATTTGGAAATCAAATCTGGAGGAATATTTGCCATTTTGGGCCCTAATGGATCGGGAAAAACTACCTTAATCAAAAGTGTTTTGGGTATGGTAATTCCGAATTCTGGAGAAATTAAAATAAATAATCATTCCGTTTTAAATAAATGGGATTATCGCAATCAAATAAATTACCTTCCTCAGATTGCAAATTTTCCTTCAAACCTGACCGTGAAAGAATTGATTGCCATGGTTAAAAACCTGAGACCAAAGGAGGCTAAAGATGAAGATCTAATTAACCTTTTTTCTTTGGAGCCATTTTTAGATAAAAAACTG
>JAUXGV010000125.1 GCA_030621915.1 Flavobacteriaceae bacterium | reverse complement strand
TCATTGATTATATTTGTGCTCTTAAAATTTTGAGAAATGAGTATACAAACACAAGTGATGGAACAGATGAAAACTGCAATGAAATCAAAAGATAAAATTGCTTTGGAATCTTTGCGTGCCTTAAAATCAGAATTTTTATTGGCCAATACCAGTGGTGGAGGTGATTTGAATGAGGCAGACGAAATCAAAATTGTTCAAAAATTGGTAAAGCAACGTAAAGATAGTGCTGCATTATTTTTAGAGCAGGCAAGAGAAGATTTGGCTACACCGGAATTGGCTCAGGCCAAAATTTTGGAGCAGTTTTTACCAACTCAAATGAGTGAAGAAGAACTAAAAATAAAGATTGGTGAAATTGTTACCCAAGTTGGAGCAACTTCAATGAGAGATATGGGTAAGGTTATGGGTATAGCTTCCAAGCAACTTGGAGGAAGTGCTGATGGTAAATCTATTTCCATGGTTGTTAAGCAATTGTTGAACTAAATTATTAGAAGGTATTATTGAGATTCCCGCCTACGCGGGAATGACAAGGCCTCGTGGCGCAACTGAATAGCGCACTGGATTTCGGCTCCAGCGGTTACAGGTTTGAATCCTGTCGAGGACACTACAAACAGAAAGTCCATTACTCAAGTAATGGATTTTTTCATTTTAAGAAATGTCAAAAGCTGAAGGTTTTTAAAAGTTTATTAAAATGAAAAAGCAACTGCTCAAGTAGTTGGGCTTTTTATTTGCAAAGGGGAGCATAAAGGATCAACTTCGTTGATCCTGTCGGGGTCACGAATAAAACAAGAAAGCAAGTAAAACATAAAGCTTGCTTTTTTGTTTTGTGGCTTTCTTGTTTTTCAAAGCGGAGCTTTACAGGATGATCGTAGTAATCCTTGATAGTTTCATTATAAAAGATTTTTTTTTGAGGTATTCTTGTTTTATAAATTTACCGGAAATAATAGACATCATTTCCTGCATAAAGATGTGGCATAAAAACGTTCTTCATTTGGTGTTTTTTAGAATTAAGACTCCATTAGATCATAGATTCAAAAAAATTGAAAGTTGTAGATTAACCTTTCTTCACTTTATTTATAAAACCTTGTGGTTGGGTAAGCCAAATCAATATCTTTATGTGCCTCAAACTCAGTCAAAACATTTTCCCAAATTTCATTTTCCGAGCCTCGTCTTTTTCGTGGATTACATAAATACCTCAAAGTAAGCTGAACCCCGGAATCCTTTACGGAAGTATAAACAATTGGGGTAAGTGTTTTATAATAAATCATATAGTTTTTACTGGCTTCCAATAGCTCTTGTTTTGCTTTAAGATCAATATTTTTAGTGTGTTTATTGATAATATCTTCCAATATACTTTTTGTTTTTGTCCAATTGCTCTCGAAAGTAATCAGTACTTTTATTTCATTCCAGATATACTCAAACCCTTTGGTGTAATTGGCCTGTGGTTCAAGAAAAACTTTACCATTGGGCAGATGAATGATTCTACCGGTACTCTGATCTGCTTCCACCCAATTTCCAATTTCTAGCATGGTAAATTGGAATAATCGAATATCTATAATGTCGCCGGTATGGTTGCCCACCTGTACTCGATCGCCCATGACAAAAGGTTTTCTGAATAAAATAAATAACCATCCTGCCATGTTGGTTATCGGGTCCTTTAATGCAATGGCCAATCCAGCAGTAATAATACCTAAGAAGGCTCCAAATTGCTTGAATGCAGGTACCCAAACGGCCCCTATAAGAATAATTCCAGTAAAAGGGATAATAAATGAAAGTATGCGGTTCCATTGATAGCGGATCTTTATATCCTTGGTATTTCGCCATACCAACTTTAAAATTATGATTCGGAGAATAGATAGAAACAAAATAATTATGATCGAGGTCAGAATCTCATTTTGTGTCCTACCACTAATTCCCATGGTTTCATGAATAAATTCGCTAATCCGGTTCATATGAATATGATTAATATTTAAGTATCGAATTTACTAAATATTATTTGCATTTTCAATATTAAGGAGATCTCTTATGGTTCAATCAACAGGGAAAAGAAATTAATTATAGCCAACAGATTGCACAAACATCTTATCGAGTCCATAAGATGAAGCAACATTAATAAAAAACGAAATCACATATATAAATTCAAATGAATTGGAATGAGATCAAAATATATTTTCTAACTGGATTAAAGGTTTGATCAATTTTTGTACTTTAGGCAATTCAATTGCTTAATCATGAAAAAAATATTATTTATAGTGGCCTTGCTATTGTGTGGTGTAAATTATTCCCAGGTGGTATTAAAAGGGTTTAATCTTGGTGGGTATAGTGTGGAAAACGAATCAGTTACAACTGTTGGTGGCTTGCCAGGAGTAATTTCACTAGATAAAATGAATAATGGAAAAATATGGATGATTAATTTTTCTTCAACCAAATCGTATCGTTCAAACGACAATGAATTTGATAAAAAAGAATTTTATACAGATTTAAAAGAATTGATAAGCGGAATAGAAGAAAATTATTTGATTTCATTTGACCATTATGACTTAAGTCTTGAAAAAATTATAGAAATACGTGATCTGAATATGACTACGGCCAAGAATGGCGTTGAATTTAAAATTACTACTGGTTTTGAAAGAAGGAATTATAAAGAATGGATTTCCTTTAGTTTAAGAAGCCCCAGATTGGATCAGATCAACCGCAATGAAAATCCAAATAAACACGATTATTAAGTTAGTTTTGTTTACAATAACATAAATAAGTAGGTTGTTCAAAAACTAATTTTAATACCTAATTAAATAATCAATGAAAGTACATTGTATTATAATGATTGTATTTAGCTTAATATTAAATGGCTGCAGCCATAAAAAAATGAGTACAAAGAAGAATTACATTGATGATGATTCAAATGAAGAGAATCAAACTGTGAATTTTGATAATCAGCCAAAAATTCAAATGCTAAATGATTCTTTGAAAATGGTCATTAATATAGATGCTCAAATTGAAATCATAGCGGAAGGTTTTATGTGGAGTGAAGGTCCTATATGGGTTGAAGAATATCAAATGTTGTTATTTTCTGATGTACCGGCAAACATTGTTTATCAATGGTCAGAAAAAGATGGTTTGAAACAGTATATAAACCCATCAGGTTATACAGGAGACGGTAAAATTGGTGAACATGCCTTGAAGGAAAAAGGAGCCAATGGCCTACTTTTGAATATGGATAAAAAACTAATATTGCCACAACATGGTGATCGAAGAATTGCTATGATGGATGCAGATTTAGACAATCCACGATCTAATTTTATTACAATTACTGATAATTATTTGGGAAAGAAGTTTAATAGCCCAAATGATATCGTATATCACAAAAATGGAGATTTGTATTTTACAGATCCACCCTATGGATTGACGGATGGTTATGATAATTCCCCGAGAAAGGAATTGGATTTTAACGGGGTGTTTAAGGTTGATAAAAATGGAAGCGTAACTCTTTTGGTGAATGATTTATCACGCCCAAATGGAATTGCTTTTTCGCCGAATTTTAATAAATTATATGTAGCCAATTCAGATCCAAAAAAAGCAATTTGGATGGAATATGGGGTGGATATAAACGGAAATGTTACAACCGGTAAAATATTCTTTGATGCAACGCATTTGGTAGGTGAAGAAAATAAGGGCTTACCTGATGGTTTGAAAGTAGATGACCATGGGAATTTATTTGCAACAGGACCAGGAGGAATTTTGATATTTTCTTCTGATGGCAATCATTTAGGGACAATAAACACTGGGAAGGCCACAGCAAACTGCGGTTTTAATGCAGATAAATCAATATTATATATTACGGCGGATGATCAATTAATGCGACTTAAAATTAAAAAATAATTTTGACTAAGTGGATAGCCTGATTATTAAATTCAAAGGTAATATTACTGTATGTCCGTAAAGTGTCATAAGGCTATAGTGCGTCATTCTGAACTTGTTTCAGAATCTCAATTGCTATAAATCAAACTCATACGATGAGACCCTGAAATAAATTCAGGGTGACGTAATGACTATGTGACAAGAAGCGCATGATCAAATAATATTATATTTTGATATTCGATCTTCCAGTCATTTTCAAATTATCAAAACTTTATTAAATAAAAAACCGATCCGAATTAGGCGGATCGGTTTTGTTTTTAACATCATTTAGATTTAAACCAATTTCGATTGCCCAGGAATAGGAATTGGATAATTTCCAGAAGCGTCTGGCACTACAGGAGGTGCTGAATCAAAAGTGAGCTTATCTTCATCAGGAACCAACTTAAGATCAGAATTGATGGCTTCTTCCCAAGTTACCTGTTGTCCAGTATAGGTAGCCATTCTACCTAAAATAGCTGTCATGGTACTTTTGGCTCCGTTTTCAGTATTATTGATATGACCACCGCTTCTTATAGAAGCGAATAATTCATCATGTTCAATCTGATAAGCATTCTTATCATTTTCACCATCATGCTTGTAAATTTTATCACCTGAATAAGAAGTCAACCTTGTTTTTCCGCCACCTGTGTTTGAAGTACCTAAAGTGCCTTGAAAAGTTTCAGAAACTCTATTCATACAGCCTTTTTGCTGACGACACTGACTTGAAATTATGGCACCGCTGGCATATTCAAATTCAACAAAATGATGATCAAAAATCTGACCATGATCTTTGCCTATACGAACTTCTCTTCCACCCATACCTTGCGCTTTGATTGGATATTCTCCCAGAAACCAGTTGGCTACATCAATATTGTGAATATGTTGTTCTAAAATATGATCTCCACATAACCAATTGAAGTAATACCAATTTCTCATCTGATATTCCATTTCGGTCATCCCTGCTTTACGTGGTCTCACCCAAGGGCTGCCTCCATCCCAATAAACTTGGCCAGAAACAATTTTACCAATATCTCCTTGTTGAATTCGCTTGTATATTTGCTGGTAGCCCGTATCGTAATGTCTTTGCAGACCCACCACAACATTTAATTTTTTTTCTTCTGCAATTCTCGCTGATGCTAAAACTTTTTTGATTCCTGCAACATCAGTAGCCACCGGTTTTTCCATAAAAACATGCTTGCCTTGAGCAATGGCATATTCAAAATGCTGAGGCCTGAAACCCGGTGGGGTAGTCAAAATAACCACATCAGCTTCGTCTATTGCTTTTTTATAGGAACCAAATCCAACAAATTTCATGGAAGGTTTTACAGCCAAACGATCTTTATCGAACATTTTTGATAAGTTATCAAAGGTTTCATCCAATCTGTCTTGAAAAGCATCTGCCATAGCAACAAGCTTCACATTTTCATCAGCTTTAAGCGCTTGGCTAACCGCCCCAGCTCCTCTATGTCCACAACCCACTACTGCCAATTTTAACATCTTCTCTTTTTTATAAAAAGGGGAGGCTGAAAGTACTGAAGGAGCCAATATGATTCCTCCGCTTGCCATTGATGAGTTTCTTACAAATTTTCTTCTTGATAAATTTTCATTTTTTTTGTCCATGATGTTTATTTTAATTCATACCGTAATCTACTATTGCATCCAGCCAATATTTTTCAATTTCCTTTTGTGCAGGCTGAATTTTTGGTCTAACAATCCTAAAACCAATAAATGGTGCGTCCGTATGCCACCAGTCGCTTTTAGGAATTTGTGGGTCTCTTCTTTTCCATTTTGATTTGGAGCCCTGACGAGAAGTACAACATAATTTATTGGCCGTATCTTTCCAAGAGCCTCCTCTAATCACCCTTGGATATAATTTTGAAGGTACGTTCCAAGGATTGTTTTTTGGTGAGTTTGCATAAAATGAAGTGCTATATTGATCCATCACCCATTCAGATACATTACCTAATAAATCATAAACTTCATTTTGATTTGGGCCCTTTGTTCCTGTTTTTTGATATTTTTCTTCTGAATTATCCTCATACCAGGATATATTTTTAAGATCTTTTACTTGATCAGTTTTTCCTTTTTTACAGGTGTATTCCCATTCAGCTTCTGTAGGTAATCTGTAAAAAACACCGGTTTTTGAAGTCAGCCATTTACAGTACATAATGGCTGCATACTGAGTCATGTTAACAGCAGGATATGAAGCTTTTCCCATTCCAAAACTCATATCTACATAGGGTGAAGTGGCTCCGCTTACACCATCAATACCCATTTCCTTGAGTTTTGAAGGACTCTCAAATTGAGGTTCATCAAATTTCCCGTAAACAAAAGCATCATATTGTTCCCAGGTTATTTCATATCGGCCTATCCAAAAATCATCAACTGAAACTGAATGTTTGGGTTTTTCATTTGAATTACGGGAATTATCAGATGCTTCTACACCCATTTCAAACGTTCCGCCTTCCATCGCCACCATATCAATGCTGATTTTTTCGAGCTTAATAGCTTGATTGTAATTTTTAAATTGTTGAGCAGATAAAAAATTACAACTAGCAGTTATTATAGCAAATAGAATTATTTTCATTAAAAATTTCAATTCATGTAATTTTACGACAATGACCAGGCGTTACCAACTTTTTCAACAGGAATGCAAGGATCATATTGTCCAGGAATTGGATCATAACTTAAAATATTTTCACCAACATGCTCAGAAGTATAATAACCATAAAGAGTGTAGCTTCTTGTTGCCAACAAAAACTTATAAATTAAAAACTTATTTAATTGATCTTCAGAAATTGGTTCATTGTCATTTTTCATTGCAAATACAGCTCTCTTTTCTTCTTCAGAAATATTAAAATATTTTTCCAATAGTTTTTCATATTCGTTTGTGGTGCCAGTTGAAACACTTTTATCATAAACTTTTTGAAATTCATTGGCAAAGGCATTTGCACCTTCTTTAATCAAATTTTTTTCTTCTTCCGGTGCTATATCATTTAGCATCTTATCCATGAATTCAGGAGCATTAACATCTAAAGCACCAGCAATATCAGAGGAGGGTAAAATAATATCCGATAATTTTATGATCATATAGCCCTCAGTTTCAGTAAAAAACATTGGAGTCCAGGTAGCAACATCAGATTTGCAAGATTGTAATATTCCAAATGCTGTAGGTGTAGCCACAGTATATCCTAAGGTTAATGTTATGTTTCTTAGTGCAGTTCTTCTGTCCATTATTTAAGCCTTTTTAAATTTATTTTTTTTAAGTTGTTCAACCGCATGATGGGCAGCTCTGGCCGTTAGTGCCATATATGTAAGTGAAGGATTTTGACATGCTGAGGATGTCATACAGGCTCCATCAGTAATGTATACGTTTTTAACGGAATGAACCTGATTGAAATCATTCAAAACAGAAGTTTTGGGATCTCTACCCATTCTGGCGGTTCCCATTTCATGAATACCATTCCCAATAAAACTTGGATTGTCATACCCGTGTACCTCTTTAAACCCCGCAACTTTTAACATAGCAATAGCCTCAGCCTTTATGTCAACACGCATTTTAGCTTCATTTTCTTTGAATTCACAGTCAAAGTTTATCGTTGGTAATCCCCATTGATCCAAATGATCATAATCCATTGTCATTTTGTTTTCATGGTATGGTAAGCATTCTCCAAACCCTGTCATTCCTATCCTCCATTTACCAGGTTTTAATAATTCATTTTTTAAATCTTTACCGTAAGTCATTTCTGCTATGCCACGACTCCAGCCTTGCCTGCTTGCACCTCCCTGGTAACCAAAACCACGTTTATAATTTTTTTTGTCAGTCTTATTATCACCAAGATTCACAAATCTAGGAATATAGAATCCTGCAGGTTTACGGCCTTTATAATACTCATCTTCAAATCCATCGGGTGCATCTGCACTTGCTCCGATTTCAAGGTGATGATCCATAATATTGCAACCCAATTCTCCACTATCATTACCCAATCCATTTGGAAATCTTTCCGATTTAGACTGCATTAAAATACTAGCTGAGGCAATTGCGGATGCACAACAAAATATGATTGATGATTTAAAAAATAGTTTTTCTTTGGTTACCGTATCAATTACATGAACACCAGAAGCTAACTTAGTTTTATTGTCATACTCAATTTCATAAGCTATTGAGTTTGGCCTTATAGTCATGTTCCCAGTTTTTTCAGCTGCTGGTAGTGTAGATGAAAGACTACTAAAATATCCCCCGAAAGGGCATCCTCTGATGCATCTGTTTCTATACTGACACTTATTTCGACCTTCATGTTTTACATCTCCCGTGATATGAGCGGTTCTGGCATGTCCAATAACTCTATCATCAAATTTTTCTTCAACCTTTTCCCTTAAATAGTCTTCAACACAATTAAATCCAAATGGCGGAGAATATTTACCATTAGGTAATTGGGGTAAATCCATATTTTCTCCCTGAACGCCTATATATTCTTCTACTTTATCATACCATGGTGCAATATCCTCATATCGAATGGGCCAATCTACGCCAAATCCATCATTTTTATTTGCTTCAAAATCCAATGCACTCCAACGATAGCAATGTCTTCCCCAGGTAATAGACCTTCCGCCAACATGATAACCTCTAATCCAATCAAACCTTTTAGTTTCGCTATATGGATGATCAATATCATCTACAAAAAAATGTTCAGAATCGGGTCTTGTCACATAACCCGTTCTCCCTTGTTTTGGTTTTCGTTCTTTTATTTTTTTAGTTAGTTCTCCACGGAACTCAAAATCCCAGGGATCCAGATTGGCCGTGGTATAATCTTTAATATGTTGGATCATTCTGCCTCTTTCCAATACCAATGTTTTCAAGCCCTTCTCGCACAATTCTTTTGCTGCCCATCCTCCGGATATTCCGGAACCAATTACTATGGCATCATATATCTGGTTTTCTTCCATAATTTAAACTTCAATCAAAATTTTATTAGTGAAACTCTAATTTGAAAA